>CAYWHV010000545.1:0-2090 GCA_964458045.1 uncultured Methanospirillum sp. | reverse complement strand
TCGGAGTTGCTTGGGGGGTGCGAGGGAGCCGCGAAGCGGCGACCGAGTTGGATGGAGGAGAAGGAGGAGAGACAGGATCTTGTTCGAGATATTCGGTTGAGGAGAATAAAGGGACCGGACCACATTATTTTATTCGTGACAAAGCCGAGTTCCGGAATCAGCGGTTTTATCTCAACCGGCTCCTTGAATATCTATACTAACTCTAACCTGAATAGGTAAGGAAAAATCTCGTCTCCCATCTGGGGAGGAACGATATAGAGATGGGAGTTGTGCCTTCAAAGAGTTCGGTTACTTTGAATTCTCCGAGAATGATTGAAGGGAAGACTTCTTTGGCGTGGGTTTCAGACTGGGCATACATGAAGATAGTATCCCGGTTTTGATCAGGGTGTGTAAGACTGGCCAGATATTTTGTATTTCTTACAACCCCCCAGTTCTCACGGTTTCGGGAGGTGATCCAGATTGTCATATGATCAGTATCTCTGCACCACATTTTTAAAAACATATATTGATCTTCATGATAAACTCTTTTTCATACATGGCACGCCCGAAAAAGAATAATGAGTCAAAGCTGGAGACCGGCGGATTTGAAACAAATCTCTGGGCTGCTGCAGATCAGCTCTGGGCGAATTCGGGTCTGAAGCCCTCTGAATATTCTGTCCCTGTCCTGGGCCTTATCTTTCTCAAATATGCAGACGTCAGATTTGAACAGGTCGTTGCAGAAGTGAACACCTCCTATGGTACATCCAGTCGGAGAAAACCCTCAAAGGAAGTGTACCAGTCAAAGGCCGGACTCTATATCCCTGATACGGCCCGATTCTCCTATCTCAAAAACCTCCCTGAAGGAACCGATATTGGCAAAGCCCTCAACGAGGCGATGAAACAGATAGAGCAGGAAAATGAGGAACTTCGGGGAGTGCTGCCGAAGAACTACCAGAAGATAGAGAATAAAACCCTCATTGAACTGATGAGGATCCTCTCGTCAATCCCCTATCATGTCGAGGGGGATGCATTCGGGAAGATCTACGAATATTTCCTCGGCAACTTTGCAATGAAGGAGGGGCAGAAGGGAGGAGAGTTCTTTACTCCCACAAGTCTTGTTCAGCTTATCGTCCATGTGATCGAACCCTATCACGGGAAGATTTATGATCCTGCCTGCGGGTCAGGAGGTATGTTCGTGCAAAGCGCCCGGTTTGTCAGCCGTCACCAGAGGAACCCGACGAGTGAGATATCAGTATATGGCCAGGAGAAAGGGGAGACGACCCTGCAGCTCTGCAAAATGAACCTTGCCGTTCACGGCCTCTCCGGTGATATCAAGGAGGGGAACACCTACTACGAAGATATCCACAAGAGTGTTGGGAAATTCGATTTTGTGATGGCAAATCCCCCGTTCAATGTCTCGGGAATAGACAAGGAACGGGTCAGGGATGATCCCCGGTTCAGGCTTGGCATCCCCACAACTGATAACGGAAATTACCTCTGGATCCAGATCTTCTACCATTCTCTGAACGAACACGGACGGGCCGGGTTTGTGATGGCAAACTCCGCTGCCGATGCACGGGGAGCAGAGCTCGAGATCAGAAAGCGGCTTCTTGAATCAGGAGGAGTGGATGTGCTCATCAGTATCGGGCCGAACTTCTTCTACACGGTGACCCTGCCCTGCACACTCTGGTTCTTTGACAAGGCAAAACCACAGTCAGAGAGAGAAGGGACGGTCCTCTTCATCGATGCCAGAAACATCTATAACCAGATTGACCGTGCCCACCGGAATTTCCTGCCTGGGCAGTGTGAGTTCATTGCAAATATTGTCCGGTTGTACAAAGGGCATGAACCTGAGTTCACCTGCGGAAGCGAAGCAGAGATCAAGGAGAAGTTCCCGGACGGAGGGTATGCTGATATCCCAGGTCTCTGCAAGGTGGCAACGCTGGATGAGATCGAGGCACAGGGCTGGAGCCTGAATCCCGGCCGATATGTCGGGGTTACTGAACGGGAAGAGGATGATGGGAATTTCTTTGAGCGGCTCGAAGAGCTGAACGAGGAACTGGAGCGGCTCAACGGGGAGGCTCGGGTACTTGAAGAAAGGATTGCGGAGA
>CAYWHV010000544.1:0-2097 GCA_964458045.1 uncultured Methanospirillum sp. | reverse complement strand
GATAAAATAATCAGTCTTGATCCGGAAAACAAGTCTGGATATAACGATTTTGTTTTATATCGAAAGGCATTTACCCAGTATCATAATATGGGACAATATGATGATGCTCTGGAAACTATTGATGAAGCTTTACGATTTAATCCGAGTGATGATTATAATTGGAATTTTAAGGGTGACATTTTAAAGTCATTGGGAAGAATCGATGAAGCGAACGAGGCGTATACTGCTGTACAAACAATAAATGATTCTAATTCGAAAACCGATGAAAATGAGTACGTAACTGATGATGATACTGATTTATCTGCCCAAAATTTTTCAGAACTTCTTGATGAAGCAGTAAAAGAAAACGATTGGGCTGCAATTATCAACATTGAGGAAACTCCCGTTGATGAAAATTCTGCGGATGCAGAGGAAAATTCTAGTTCAACTCCTTCACATCAACCTACAAGTGGTCTAATTCATGGAAATCTCCGATCTGTGGCTGAAAAAAACCGATACCAATCCATCGATGAGTATTTGGATGCCCTGGAAACAGCATTTAATTCAGACGATATGGAGTTAATGGTTGATCTTACAGAGGAAGCAATTGAACTCTATCCAGATAATGACCGATTTTGGTCTATTAAAGGAGCCGGTTTAAATAATCTTGAACGTTATGATGAAGCAATTGAAGCCGCAGATAAAGCCATATCCCTGGATAGATCAAATGCTCATGCATGGTTTGTGAAAGGTTATGCTCTGGAAAAACAGGGTAAATATAACGATGCTGAGATTTATTATGAAAAGTCTCTGGAATTAGATCCGAATGATGAGGATTATCTGGAAGGACTTGAAAGATTACGGGGATTGATGCAATCTTCCTGAAATTGAAGAGGTTAATAATGATTAAAATTGATAACCTATACAGATTTTTCATTTTTGTAATGATTCTTTTTATTTGTCTGGTTGTGCCGATACAAGGTTCCAATACGTATGGCCCCTCAAAAGGACTTATCTCCGGACTAACGCTGTCATCAAATTATGTTGTACCAACAGGAACAGTTTCGGAAAAGCCCGGATTTATTGAGGATAATGAGCAATCCATTCAGACAAAAGTAAATGTTGATGATTTTGTCTTAATCGGGAACTCACAACTTGAATCCGGCAATTACCAAGAGGCTATCACAGCCTATGATCAGGCAATTAAATCCGATCCAACGAATAGTATGGCATGGAATGGGAAAATGTCCGCTTTGTTGTATCTTGATAAATACGAAGATGTCATCTCGTTATTTGCTGATGCCAAGAAAACTATGCCGAATGACTTTGGTATTTTGATCAATAAAGGTCGGGCTGAATTTTATCTCTACGAACATGAAAAAGCAATTCAGTCTGCAGATGAAGCATTAGTTATTTTTCCAAATCAAATAGATGCGTTAATGTTAAAAGCGAATTCTCTGTTTGTATGCGATCGTTTAGAAGAGGCAATTGCAGCATACAACGAATCACTGAACATTGACCCGGAATATACCTGGGCATGGGCTCATAAAGGAATCGCCTTAGAAGAACTTGGCCGTTATGAAGAAGTTATTGAAGTGTTTGATCAGGTTCTAAAGACCGACCCTGACTTCACTTGGGCATGGATTAATAAAGGATATGCCTTAATCCACCTTGCTCGCTATGAAGAAGCTATTCAAGCATTCGAACAGGCCTTGAAATACCACTCTGATGATACATCCGTATGGGTTGCTAAAGGCGATGCCTTATCCAACCTTGCCCGCTATGAAGAAGCGATTGAGGCATATGACCAGGCCCTGAAAATTGACCCCCAATATACGCAGGCATGGAATCGTAAGGGGTGGGCTTTATTGGATCTTAAACTCTATGATGAAGCAATAGAAGCATATGATCAGGCTTTGAAAATTGACACCCAATATTCGTATGCATGGAATGGAAAGCGGTGGGCTTTGGAACAAACAACAGAAGATTCTATTTCGAAAAACGATGAAAATGAGTACGTAACTGATAATGATACTGATTTTTCTGGCCAAATAGAGGATAATACGAGTTCTACTCCTTCAAATCAACCTACAAGTGGTCTAATTCATGGAAATCTCC
>CAYWHV010000543.1:1775-2099 GCA_964458045.1 uncultured Methanospirillum sp. | reverse complement strand
CCAGGCTGCCTGTGCTTCCATATAAATTTGAATTTTTGAGTTAAAGATGGACATGACCTGACGACCAACATACCGTCGCTGGACTAAATCCCTTATATAAAATGACTCGGAGATATCTTATCCCTATCTTATTGTTTATGGAGCAAATATCATCCCAAAAATCCAAAATATTTACAGTACTAATGACCCTTTACACATTATGAAATAACGAAAGTAACCGGAGGTTGTTGAAGTGTTTAAGAATCTCAATCATCAATATCCTAATGATCCAGAGGTGCTCTATCAATTTCGTATTCTTCGGAATGCACTCAATAATGGTATCTA
>CAYWHV010000543.1:0-1765 GCA_964458045.1 uncultured Methanospirillum sp. | reverse complement strand
GATTTTAAGAAATATTTTTCGAAAAAGATATAATATCTGTTCCAGTTTAGCTCCGGTTTATAATGTACGTTTCACGGTTTCTGAAGCAAACTGTAAATTTTCGGACATAATAGATTTCCTAATCATAACCCGGAAATAGAGAAGAAGTTAGCAGCTGCATATCCTAACTAATCATTTGTGCAAGAGGTACTTGCACAATTCCCCTCGTTCCTTCTCTGTGTAATGAACATCCAGATATAAGACCCAGGAAATCTGGTTCTATATGTTGATTAGACGAGTGAAAAAGGTGTAATTGAAATATCCTGATCCACAACATAAAATCAGGTCTGTACCTTCCGGATAAGTGACAGGTTTTTAAAGACTCTCATCAAAAATTACCCTGCACTACGAAATTTCCACAACCATGTCAGAAATCTCTTCATCCATTCATTCCGGAATTGCGCTCCTGAAACAAGGGAACTATCCGGAAGCTCTTGAATTATTCCAGGATCTCAATCATCGATATCCTGACAATCCTGATGTTCTCTATAATTTTGGTGTTCTGTTAAATTCACTCAAGGATTATATCGGGGCAGCACGGGCTTTAGAGAAACTGGTATCCATCGAACCCGGATATGAGAATGCAAAGGTCGCTCTTTGTTTCTCGTATATCAATATGAATAAGATAGACGAGGCGATCCGGATTTTGGAAGAGACGAGAGGTTCTGACCCTGATAATTTATTTCTTCTGCAGAATCTTGGAGCTGCCTATGGAAAGACGAAACAGTTTGAAAAGGCTCTTAAGGTCTTCATCAAGGCTGAATCACTCGAACCCGCATCCCGACCGATTCACTATGCCATAGCCCAGACGTTGTGCTCCCTACACCGGTATCCGGAGGCATCGCGATATCTGAAGATCATCACCGATGAAGGGATTGATGATCCGTTTGATGAACTGGCGAAGGACCTTGAGCGGGAGATTGCATCCACATCATTCTCACGAAATGGTCTTCGGTTGGATGCCGTTCAATACTGCCTGTCTGCTCTTGAATATTTCAATACCATATCATTCACCGAGATTCAGGCGATTGCATTTGAGATTGCGAAGGTCGGAGAACAGGGACTTGACCCTTCAGACCCGAATCCAAAATATACTCTTCAGAGCATGAAAGGAGAATTCACCGCCCTCAGCCTTCTCTGTTACATGTACGTCGGGTTTCGGATAATAAAGCCAGACGTGGATATCGGGTTTGATCTCTCAAAGGAGTTTGAGATGGCTGAACAGATGTTTGGGAAGTAGTATGGAGTTTTCTGACCTTCTTCGTCAGGGTGCCGTATTACCGGAAACCGTCACAATTCTGGATAAGGTAACCCGGCTTACCGGGAAGGGGTTTACGTTGCAGACAAGCCCAAACCTTCCGGTCCCGGCACTGGTTAAGATTGCCAGATCTCACATGCCCTCACATATCATTCTGGTGAGAAAGCCAGATGATCTCTTCCTCAGTCATTATATCGCTCACGAGTGTGGTCACATTCTCCGGTATTATGCAGCCATCCCGGAGAACCGGAAGATAGTGCGATCACATGACCAGATGATCCAGAAGGCTATCTCTGATCTTGAGCAGGAGAACAGGAGTTTTGTTCAGAAGATCCCGGTTACCAGGCGGTATCAGAGTATCCGGATCTGGATTGATTGCCTGATAAGCCAGGTGACGTCTCTGCCGATGGATATTTTTATTGAGAAATGGCTGTATGATGAATATCCCGGGCTTCGGGGGAATCAGGA
>CAYWHV010000542.1:0-2106 GCA_964458045.1 uncultured Methanospirillum sp. | reverse complement strand
GGAGTGATAGACAAAGAGCGGTCTTCCGATACCGTCACAGGAGATATCTTCAATAAACCGGTCATGCATCACCGGGTCGACAAGTCCGTCACCCAGGAAGTCCTTTTTCAGATGGTAATGGATCTTCTCATAGGTCAGGGGATCTAAGGTGATGGCATAGTCGGCAAGAACCTCGTTCATCATGGACTCAAGGGTCTCTGCCGCAGTCTCCCGGGATATCTGCCTGGTATTGACATTCACCCGCTCAAAGATACCTTTTTTCAGCTCATCAAGGAGTTTCTTTTCAGCTTCTGTATAGATGGGCTCGACAATCTCGTACAGGTACTCGTGCGTGGAATAATTGTAGGTAATACGGATGTATGCAAACGGCGGATTAACCGGATATACCTCTATCTCCTCGGTTCCCGGTGGCGGTTCGAAGGTGAGATTGACCATCATCCCGTGAACCTTGGGATCGTACTGCTCACGCTTCTTTGCAAGTGGAGCAATCTTACTAAATGAACTTAATAAGGACTTCTTCTCCGGTTCAGCGGTTACGGATGCAGGGGCTGGCTCTGCCGGTGCATCCTTTTTCCCAAGCCGCCGGAGACCTGAAGGTTTTTCTGCAGCCTCTTTCTTCTTCCCGCCTAGCGCGGATAATTTAAAGGGCTTTGCCGGGGCGGAGGGTTTTACTGCAGCTGGATCTTCAGCTACCTTATCCTTCCCCTTTTCACCATTCTTCTCTTTTTTTAAACTCCCCACCCTGACTTTCATAATGAACCCGGCTGATCAGGACAAACATCAGTACGACACCCCACCTCTGGTCTGACCCTGATCAAAAGAGACACCCCCTCTTCTTCTACTACCATAATTACATAAGCCGCAATAAATAGATAATGGCGTAACTATCCATGGCAGTGTGCATGGATTTCACATCAATAAGACCATCATGACAGAAGAGTCTGATGACAAGGCCGGGACAATGGTCCGGACCTATGTCGGAAGAAACAGAACCGGAATAAACGGGTTTGACCTTGCCCTTGACGGAGGATTTCTCCCGGGGAGCACGATCCTGGTTATCGGTTCGGCTACTTCAGGGATTGATCAGTTTGCCCGCCAGTTCTGGGAGATACTTCCTGAGCACCGGAGATTTTTCATGCTGGACGGGTACCTTCTCGACGGAATGGTCCATGCACGGGGACTTTCAACAACCGAAATTTTTGCCCATGCCGGAGACGGCGGTCTCATCATTGACTCCCTGTCAACCCTCATCATGCGTGAAGGAATAGAACCGGTCCTTGCCGGTGTGGTCTCATGCAGGGCCACCATCCAGGCATCACGGGATAATGCCTTCTTCACCCTGTACGAAGGTCTTCATGCCCCGTATAATGAGATACTTCTGATCCGGCTCTGCGATGTTGTCATCCACCTGCATGAAGATATGCATGGCAACGAGATCATCAGAACACTTAATGTAAAAAAGCTGACAGGGCTGCAGCCTCCGGGAAGACTGCTCCCGTTTATCATATCAGGAAAAGGTATCGAGCTCTCAACCACATCACGGGTGGTCTGATTCACATCCAGTCAAGAAATCTTTTCAGACGGCCCGGTCCTTTCTTCTCCTCTTCACCTTTCGGGGTGTGTCCGAACCTGCTGTTGATATCCGCAAAGTCAATGTAATCAGGATCGGTTTCAGGGAGTCTCTCTTCTGCCATGATAATCCCTGACCCGGCCTGTCCCTTCACGTTCATCGCAGGTTTTGAAACGGGAATTTCTGGCGGAGAGGAAATTTTCGACTCCACTGGCTCTTCATCAGAGTCATCAGAAAAGGAAAACCCGGAAAAATTATCCAGGCCTCCTGATCTGCTTACCAGGAAGTCAACATAATCCTCAACCTGTGTCCTGAGTTCTGGTGTCAGGGATGCAATCTTATCCTCAAGAGTCATGGATCTACCTGTATGTGGGAACCAGGGAGAGCACTCTGCAGGCATGCTCAGCCAGGGACGTATAAAGATAAGCCTCTTCAAGAGTTTTCCCGGTGGCGAAGGTTCCATGTCCTCGTGCGATACACAGACCGGTCAGTGCCAGACAGTCAGCTACGTCATCGGCAAGTTCCCTGGTGCCCGG
>CAYWHV010000541.1:0-2106 GCA_964458045.1 uncultured Methanospirillum sp. | reverse complement strand
ACAGTTCGTAAGATCTGACAATCACAACTTTTCCGCTACTTCGCCTGAAACCCAGGAAAGATACCGATCATACCCGCCAATCACAGGAAGACTTACCACTTCAGGTATCTCATAGGGATGAATGCTGACAAGCACTGATTTGAGTTCGTCAACGTTTGCACCGGTTGTCTTGATTATGAGGAGGTCGTCAGGTTCATCACAGACGGCTCCTTCCCATCGGTACACCGAACATGCCGGGATAATATTCACACAGGCGGCCAGGTGTTGATCCAGGATCCGGGTTGCTATGGTATGCGCCATACCGGGTGGAGCAGTACACAGGATGACCATGACCTGATTGTTTCTATCGTCTTGCATGACCAGACTGTTGTTCTGGATAAAATTTGAGGCATATGGAGAGTTATGATCGATATATTTATCCACGCAGACGGCATTCTTATAATGCACTTTGTGCTGTTGTGGCCTAGCTGGTTAGGGCGCCAGACTCATAAGTTCAAGACTGAGATATCTGGAGGTCGCGGGTTCGGATCCCGTCAACAGCATACCTAATTCTTGATAATAATTTTAAAAGAGTGATTATTGTTCTCTGATCCGATGTAATTATCGGGTATTCCAGTTCTTCTAGTATTATTAATTGTCATTCAGCATCTGGTTACATGAGATTTATTTTTTCATACTTAGACCTACACGAGTACTGGAAACCTGGAAAAGATCATTCATAATGCTAGCAGGGATGAATAAAGGAGACCAATAACCGCACGTAACTTACCTCACTGCCATACCAACATCATCCACGTAAAAGCGAAAGGTCCAGATACGATCGACGGGGGATTGACTCTGATCTGATTCAGAGCAGAATGCATCCAAGAGATCATAAAAAATTAAAGATATAACCCAGGAAATCTCAGATCTGACCCTGATTATATGGGTCTTCGCAAGGATCTCACCGGCATCATTCCTGATGATCTTCTGATCCTCCTTCCAGATGGGTATGAAATAATCGGCACTATTGCAATCATCAACATTCCTCCAGCCCTTACACAGTTCAATGACCAGATAATTACCGCACTCCGGGTACGAAAACCATCAATACAGACCATATTGAATAAGATCGGAGATGTGAACGGACTCTACCGGACTTCACAATACACACCGATATTTGGAGAGAACACCATCACCGAGCACCGAGAATATGGATTCAGATACCGGCTTGATGTCAGCGAGGTCTATTTCTCATCAAAGATGGGATCAGAACGAAAGCGAATTGCTGACCTCATCAGACCTGGTGAAATAGTCTTTGTTCCATTCGCAGGGGTGGGACCGTATGCCATCCCTGCTGCGGCACGAGGTGCGACTGTAATTGTGATGGAGATTAATGAAAGTGCGTGCTCGTGGATGGCTATCAATGCATCAGGGAATCGAGTATCTTCATATGTCCACATCATCAGGGGGGATGCCCTGCAGGCAAACTATTCCATCCGCCAAAAATTTTCACGAATTATTATTCCAACCCCCTATGGACTCCTGAATAACCCGGATATCTTCTTATCCATGCTTTCCGAGGGAGGAACAGCCCATTGGATAACTTTTTCCAATCTGATTCAAATGAAAGACCAGGTGGATCGATTAACGAAAAGAGGATATCGTGTTCTGCGCTGTCATCAATGTGGTACTGTTGCGCCATCGGTCTACCGCTGGATACTTGAAATTCAGGTAAATTAAAAATTCGATGCTGATGTGTAATTCTTTTGCTTTGCTTGTCTGCCCATGGAGATGAAAAGAAACTATTTAAAATTTTGAAATTTATTTTCAGGAAAGTATATAATCACCATAAGACTAGCCTTAAATATCTCCCTATCCAACGAAAACTGAGGTTTAATATGGCATCCGTCAGTTCTGGCTTAATTATAATGGGTATTGTTGTAGTGATTGGATCACTGTTCTGTTTCGCATATGCTGATGATGAGATTTATCCTGGTGGGATGGTAATTCCGAAATTCAACAGCTCGGAAATCGGGACAATGCAGGACTCTGAAAAGATCAACAGCTCGGAAATCGGAACTATGCAAAAATCTGATAAGTTCAACAGCTCAGAAATCGGAACTA
>CAYWHV010000540.1:0-2109 GCA_964458045.1 uncultured Methanospirillum sp. | reverse complement strand
CATTCCCTAATTATCTTCTTCTCTTCTGGAGTGAGATCCTCACGGTAATCCGGAGGAATATCTTTTGTCTGATACACCGTATCCAAGAAAATGTTAGACTGAGAAGATCATTATACTTCGGATTACAACCCACCGGTTCAAAAACCGGAGATATCTCTTCAAATCAATGAAAGGAATATTCTACCCTGTCCCTGAGTGCTTCATTCATCTGAAAAAACCCCTCACCGGTGCTTTTCATCACCTTTTTTTCAATCAGAGGAAGAAGAAAACCTGAAAAATACTCCCGTTGAATAAAAAGACAGGTCCCATCACCTTTATCCAGAATCTGAAAGACATGCTCTCCGTCAAGGAGCCCCGGAAATAAGAAGTACCCCAGCCATCTGAGTTCATTGCACGGATTCACCATGAGAAGGACCGGTTTAATATTCATTCCAAAACTTCCTGGTGGCTTTAAGGAAATGGAAAGAGGTGATCCTTCACGTAAAACTCCCTGGATTTTTTTGATAAACGGATTCCAATGAGGATACGCATCAAAGTCAGTAAGAACCGCCCAGATATCTTCAGGAGAGGAATGAATTGCCATCCTGCTTTCTAATTCGCCAGATCTTCCTGACTTTGTATAATGAAATAAATCATGCTCTGCCTCCATGATTACCTCATTTGGTATCCGGGTAAAAGATGCTTATCGTTTAAAAATGCCATCAAGTGTTTTCATATCTGTATACTATGAAAAAGGCGATGATGTTTTAGTCATATGTTCTGAATTCAGGCCTTGAGGATGAAAGATGTCTGTATATTGGCATTCAGATTCTCTATATATACTCTCAATGGCATATGGTTCGATAAATTTAATAGAACATATGCTGATAGACTGGTATGAGATGGACACGATTCCTGATTATTGCTCTCTTACTGCTCCTCTGTTATTGTTCTGCTGTTCAGGCAAATGAACAATCTGCACAGCAATTAGTAAATGATGGGATTGCGTTAGGATTGGAGGAAAAATATCTCGATGCCATCAAACTTTTTGATAAGGCTTTAATTCTTGATCCCGATAATTACAAGGCATTATATAACAAGGGAACGGCTTTTAATTATCTGGGACTATTTCAGGATGGTTTAGAGACGTTGAATCAGGCTTTGGAAATTGAACCGGGTAACACATCAGCATTGAATAATAAAGCATTTGCACTTTCAGAGCTGGGAAGACATAACGAAGCGTATGATATTTATTCTCAGATCCTGGAGGTGGATTCCGATAACACACAGGTCTGGAATAACCAGGGACTTGAACTTGCCAGACTTGGGAAATATGAAGAAGCCATCAAATCATTTGATTCCGGATTGGAAATTGATTCAACTGTAATCGATCTATGGAATAATAAAGGAACAGCCCTGAACTTTCTGGACCGTGATGAAGAAGCAATCATCGCATTTGATAACGGACTGAAGATTGATCCGGATAATACTGATTTATTGACCAATAAAGGTGTTGCATTCTATACTCTCGGAAGATATGAGGAGGCCCTTGAATGTTATGACCGGGTACTGGGAATTGATCCCGATTATGCCGATGCGATAAAATATCGGGAAATGGCCATGAACAAGATGCAATAATTTTTTTTCAGGCTGCAGCCTAACCGAATCCAGGAGATCATTGATTATGATCTCCCTTCCTTGGAGATACCGTTCCCCGGATGATCGAAACGGGGACATAAAGATCCTGACAGAACAGGAAAATATCACCACTCACCGGTGGATTTCTCTATTTTCTTCCGAACGAGTACCCGATAACCCCTTCAGGGCAGGAATCAGCACACCGGGCACACAGAATACAGTCATGGTTTTCCATCTGCTTATTCCGGACCATCTCCGTGACTGCAAGACCCATCGGACATTCATTCTGGCAGGTTCTGCAGCCAGTACACGCATCATTCTGCACAGATAGCCGGAGAGCAGACCATCCAACGCGATCTGCAAGTACACGTCCGATTACCATAATCCCGGCGATCGGGCAGATGACATGACAGAACCCCCGTTTGCCGGATATAAACGCAATCACCAGGATACTGATGAAGATCATCACGACTATCTGCAGGACATCAAGAG
>CAYWHV010000539.1:0-2110 GCA_964458045.1 uncultured Methanospirillum sp. | reverse complement strand
GTGTTTCTGGATCTACAATTTCTTTTAATGTTTCTCCCCCTCCTTCAGTCACTTTTTCCAATTGCCCTGAATCCTTTGGGTTCAGCCTGCCAGACGATTACGCAATTACTCTTGAATCTTTTTCTCCTCCAGATGGTTATGAGGTAGATCCTAATCATCTTCCAATTTTTTATTATGATGAAGATTTAAAGAAATATGTATTTATGTTTTATGTTGTTCCTGAAGGATAGGCATACTTAAATTGGTTCATCCGGAAAATGCGTTGTGATTCATATGCAATTCATTTTCCGGATGAATCCATAAATTATTACTTTGAAACCATATTCTTGAAGATAATGACCTTTATTTAAATCATGTTCCTTTAATCATTCCGGATTGAAATGAGAAATAAAATCAGAAGACTATGCCTAGTCTCGATTCTTTTCACGTTGTGCTGTCTTTCCCTTTCTGCACAAAATAAGAGTGGTAGTATATATGGGCAGGTACTTTATATTACAGATAAACCTGAAACATCTCCCTATACAAATCAGGTAGTACGTATCGTGCCTTCTGCAGGTAATAAGTTCCGGTTCTTTTCCGTTCCGGACGCTACAGTGGAATTGATATCAGAGAAAGATACATTACGGAAAAACAGCGATGGGAATGGTTTCTATTCATTTTCGAATATTCCTTATGGAGAATATCTGATTAAAGCCCGGCACGTTTCGTATACTTCCTCCTTTCAGAAGGTCAGGCATTTTTCGTCGGCAACAAAGATGGATCTTCAGGTTAAGGAGGAGCTCTATCTTTTAGATGAGATAAAAATTAAAGGTGAGATTCCGCTGATGACGATAAGAGAGGATACCATAGTTGTCAACCCATTGGCCGTAAATACCATGGAGGGGGATGCCGCAATAGACATACTCAAACAGGTGCCTGGAATAGACGTAACCGAAACCGGTACCATCACTGCCTTTGGAAAGCCCCTTGTACGTACTTATATTGAGGGAAAGCTTATCTTTGGTGACGATGCCAGGACTGCCCTGGACAATCTGGATGCGAGTCTGGTGAAGAAGATGAAGTTTTATGATGAGGTTTCCAGTCTGGATATGGTGGATGGACAATTCAAGCCCACTACCAGGCGTGTACTGAATATAGAGACTACGAAGGAGATACTCAGTTCCAGGACAGGCCATGCGACTGCCGCTATAGGAAAGGGTATAAACGATAATAATGGAGGTGAAAACGCTACCAAATACAGAGCTGGAGCCACCATCAACTTTTTCAGCGAGAGTCTGCTGTTCAATGCCAACGTCTTTACAAACAATACAAATACCCCATCAAACAATACGTTTGATATAGAGTCCTTTAATTCAAGTACAGGAAATACGAAGATCGTCTATACGGAGCTCAATTATGATAAAGTGTGGGGAGACCGTGCAAAGGCTGATGGATCTCCTCATCTGCGATTTAATTATTCATATAAAAACAATGACTCAAGAAGTGAAAGGTTGGAGGAAAAGTTATATTTTCCAAATGAGCTTTATTTCCAACGTGAGTACAGAAATGAAAGTTCCTATTCACAGAATAGCACCGAACATAAAGCGACAATAAGCTATTCAGGCAGATTTACAAAAAAATCCACTTATTACATATCCCATAGTATGGCCTTCACTGACAGTTATATATCAAATTATTCCCAAATTGCTAATAAAGTGAACTACAAATCTGATGAATTAAGTACTACAAAGTTCAGTAAGATCAGCAGCTATTCAATAAGTGACCGGATCACGATTAGCTTCATCAAAAATTTACCATTAATATTTTCGAGTAACATCACCAAAGACGATGGTAATATCTGGAGGGCAGACACCACCTTTTCTTTACCAGGTGAGAGAATATACAGGTCATCTCCTATAGGATCGGGTATTGGTTTGAGCGCATCTACCCGCTATAACTTTTCTCTGTTTAAAAAACATGTTTTTAATCTTGATTATCAAATAAATTACCAGAGATCAAAAAGGAGAGAGATACGGTTTAATATCGACGATTTTGGACTAGAGAATATTGACAATATCAACAGTTTTGATTATTCCATCAATAACACCACCCATCTTGCAAAGATCTCTAA
>CAYWHV010000538.1:0-2123 GCA_964458045.1 uncultured Methanospirillum sp. | reverse complement strand
AAAACTTCGATGAAAGATTAAATCTGTGATTACTCTTTAATTATCTCATAAAATAAGATATTCTATTAAAATTATGAAAGTTACTATTCAGCGATGCACACAAACTCTAATGTTCCGAAAAATGAATTTTAATTCAAATCAAGCCAATGCGAGTTCTTGAATATTTGAAACAAGTGTAGGATGGCTTTTTTCAGAATAATCAGGGATCCAGGGATCGCCCATAGCAGCTTTCATGAGTCCATCAATGATTGAAATCTCATTTTTCTGCATCGTAGAGACATAGCTACGAATTCTCGAGAACGCCTGTGCCCCATTTTCACTTCGGAAAAGTCCTGATATCTTCATTTTCAATTTCGGCATCCGAATGTCGCGTTCGGCGAGGTTATTGTCGAATGGGACCAGAGGATTCGTTAGAAAGAGCAGAATCTCCGTTTGATTATTTTGCATCCGCTCAAGAAGGTTTCTTGAATGGGGTTGTTTCCGCCTCCCTCTTTTACCTTTAATAGGTTTTGGAGGAGGATTTGCTTGCATGCCTTCAATAATTATGTTTGAGTACTCCTCATTAAGGAACTTGATTAGTGAAGGATCTACTAATTTGCCCTTATCATGAAAAATCTCTGAAATTTTCTTTGCCTTGAGCAGAAGTTCCCTCATCCTGATAGCCCAGTCTTGTTTTGTTTCTTCCTCCACTCGTTTCAGTTCCCTTAAAATGTGAGCATTGCAGTATGCATGATTACAGGGATATTTGTGATATGAATCCCAGAAATCATGTACTGCTATCCCAAAATAATGTGGAAGAACTCCAAGAGCTTCGATTCCTGCATGTCCGCGACTTCCAAATATCCCGTATAATGTCAGTAGTTTGGTTGAGGCAACATGGAGCCAGGATTTCTTTTTACCCACTTTCATGCCAGTTTCATCTGTATGGACGACAGGTGATTCAATCAGCAATTCTCTAATTTTATCCGTGAATCCCTCAAGATTCCCTCCAACCCGTTCAACCATATTGATGACAGTACCTGGACTGATCGAACATCCATGAAGATCTGAAAGGATATGTGTGAGCCTTTTTACTGGGATCAGTTGATAAACGGAGAGATAAGCAACATATGCAGTTAAACGAACACCATATTGGACTTTTTGAGTGATGTGTCTCGGATACTCTCTATTTGTGACAGTATGGCAATCAGGGCAGTGGTAAGAAAAGAGACGGTGAGCAATCCATAGGATAGTTGTTGGAGGGAGTTCAGCTTCCTGTCTTTCATCAAGGAATTGTAAAAGCTTAGTTTGAACTGTGGCACCGCATCTTGAACAAACTTTTGGAGCATGTTCTATTATTATGTCGGGCTTTTCAGCTGGTGATAATGTGGTTCCGATATGCCCAATCTGCCCTCCAGGGTTTTTTCCACTCCGAACACGACTATTCGGTATTTTCTTGTGATTTAATGGATTCTTTGATGGGGGAATGCTACTATTCGAACTATTGAGGTTGGAACGATTTTCTAATTCTCGATTCCGGTTTTCTAGTTCATGGTTACGTTCTCGTAATAATTGAATTATTGATATTAAACGGGCGATGAGTTCGATAATGATTGGATGAGATTTTCGGATATGGTCCTGTTCCTCATCACTAAATTCCATATTGAAATCTGAATAATAGATTTGCGCTCATAGTACTAAGAATTTTCGGCCAATTAAGGACGAATTAGTTGTTGAGAATCAAATGTAATTTATTTTATTTCTAGTATGGCTGAATAGTAACGAAATTTTTTGGCCAGATTAGTTCTAGATGTGACGGATGTATCAAATGTTAAACTGAACTCATCTAGAGAATGATATGTCACTGACAATTTTTTATGGATAGTCATCCTAATCTGCTCTTCTATGCCCTTCAGGGGGGGTACATGAATGAACAGGATGAAACTTTTGGATATCATGAAAGAATTGTTTCTGCAACATCCTGATGTAGATTGGTGTGATGATTAGATATACGATGTGTTCAGCTCTTCCACAGAAACTAATCAACTGATAATTAGGTGATGGAGTGAAAACCTATTAAAATCTATTAATAGCCCTTCCAGGGGCATAAGAATCTGGATAGATCTAAAATGTTAGATAATCAG
>CAYWHV010000537.1:0-2124 GCA_964458045.1 uncultured Methanospirillum sp. | reverse complement strand
ACTCAGAAGTGAGATCAGGTATGATCCCGTTCCTCCCCCTGAAATCAGGTGAATCCTGGGTTTGTGCACCTCTGACTCTTTCCACTCCTCCTCTACATACACAAAAGGTGTTCCGGTGGTGGGATTGATATCAATAACTGGTCTTATCTTAAATACCTCATGGATGAGTTCGCTGGTCAGGATCTCCTCAGGTTTTCCAAATGCCCGTATTCTGCCGTTATGCATGAGCACCAGGTGATCGCAGTATGCCGCAGCAAGGTTAATATCATGAAAAACCCCGATTACAGCCCTTTTATCCCTGGATGTCTCACGGATAATCCGGATGAGTTCATACTGGTGATGAATATCAATATGGGCGAATGGTTCATCCAGCAAGAGCAGAACCGGATCCTGGGCAAGGACCCGGGCAATCATGACCCGTTGCCGTTCCCCGCCTGATAGTGCGGTAATTGGCCGGTCAGCAAGCTCCAGGGTTCCGGTCTGCGTTAGAGCCCTTCTGACTGCCTGGTGATCTGTGTCTGATGGAGAACGAAACCGGTCGATATGAGGATTCCTGCCCATCATAACCACATCATATACCGGATATTTGAATTTTATATCCGATTCCTGGGGCACATAACCCACTGTCCTCCCAAAATCACGAAAAGAATAGGATTGAAGGGAATCACCCAGAAGCACAACATCTCCGTTCCGGACCGGAAGAGAACGGGCAAGGACCTGCATCAATGTACTTTTTCCTGAACCATTCGGCCCGATGATTCCGACAAAACTTTTCTCCCTGACGAGTAGGGAGATCTCCTGAAGGATATCTTTTTCATCATAACCTGCAGAAAGATCTGATATTTCGAGGATTTGTTCGGTCATATGTCAGATCTCCGTCTGATGAGCATGAGGAAGAACGGTGCCCCAAAAAAGGCGGTAACAATTCCAACCGGAAGATCTCCAAGCCATGTCCGGGAGATGGTGTCTGCACAGACTAAAAGGAGTGCTCCGCATCCCAGCGATGCAGGAATCAGGACCCGGTGATCCGGACCGGTAATCATCCGCATAATATGGGGGGATACAAGCCCGATAAACCCGATCGATCCGGATACTGAAACCACAAGGCCGGTAATTCCTGCTGATACCGCAAGGAGAAGGAGCTTTGTTTTCTCTGGATCGATACCAAGCGTCCGTGTTTCTGCCTCCCCACAAGACATGATGTTCAGGTCACGGGAAAAAAGTGCAAGTATCCCGGCAGGGATGAGCGTTATGAGAAGGAGGGGAATATCTGCCCATGAAGCATTCCACAGCCCTCCCATAAGCCAGAACATGATCTGGTGCATGTTCTTTCCGGAAAATACCAGACATACAGAGACCACCGAAGAGAAAAACATGGAAACCGCTATTCCGGTAAGGAGAAGATTTCCTGTACTGAGTTGTTTCTTTTGTGCTGCCAGTAGATATACGAGAAATGCAGAACCAATTGCGCCGCAAAATGCTGCCACCGGCACCAGTAATACAGCACCGGTGATTATGGCAAGAGATACACCAACAGCCCCACCGGCTGATGTTCCAAGCGTATAGGGATCAGCAAGATCATTGCGGAATAATGTCTGCATGGCTGCTCCGGCGCAGGCAAGTCCGGCACCAACAAGTGCTGCTGCAATTGCCCGTGGCAGGCGGATATCAAAAAGGATCTGCGTATGGGTGCTGTCCTGGACTACGCCGGTCAGAATCTCTATCAAGGATATTTCGACCGGCCCGGTAACAACGGATAGCAGGATTGCAATAATAACCGCACAAAAGAGTCCGATAAGAATCAGTGAATTACGAATGGTATTCATATGATGAGTGAGAAATTGTTAAAGTAATTTTTATTTAATGTAAGATAAGTGATTGTATTATGGCCGATAGAAAATCCAAATGTGATATGAGATCCAAGAATAGTTTGATATGGCTGAAAGCGGCGATTTTTTATATAATTTTCATGTCTCTTCTCTGTTCACCACTATCAGGTGCTCTTCAGGAAGAGAGTCCTGATTCATGGCCGCGGACAACTCAGGATGATCAGGAGCAACTTGTCACGGTATCTTCTGAACCATCACGAATCGTCTCACTAGCCCCTTCAAATACCGAAGTTCT
>CAYWHV010000536.1:0-2126 GCA_964458045.1 uncultured Methanospirillum sp. | reverse complement strand
AATATCATGCGGATGGCTGGAGACCTCTTTTTTCAGCCGGCTATGAGTCACACATCCCTCTGATTCAGCAATAATTAAAGCAACCCGTTCCAGTGGAGATGCACAATCAAACGCCTCACCCATCTTCTTTCGAAGTTCAGCAAGCACCGGTTCAGGATACAGGCTTACCATTTTCAGGATAAAATACGTCTGGTTTTTATCAAACTCCTCATACAACTCGGGCTGTCTCCAGTACTCCTGTGCCCAGTTCCGGTAAATCTTCAAAAACCCTGAACCTGCCTGTTCTCCAAGACCAATCAGTTGAAACATCTTCTGCATATTCCGATTCCGGCAATCGCTGACACCTCCACACAGAGCCTCCTCTTGTGAAACTCTCATTAATCCCGGATTTTTAAATTCAAACTGATAGGGGCGTTTCATAACGAGAATTGATCCAGAGCCCGTATAATCGGCATGAATAATCGTATTTACCAGGGCTTCACGGAGAGCCTCATGCACCGGTGTCTCCTCAACCCTGATATCTTCCTGTAATTTGAAGGGGATCTTCACATCAGCAGTCAGCTTCCTGATAACAATCCGGTAAAAATCAAAGAGATTACCTGACCAGGTTCCATCGGTAGTCACCCGGTCAGTCCATCTGATCCCATCATCAAGCCGTTCCTGGTAATCAATCAGGTAGTTGGGAACAGCATCAAGAATTGATCTGAACTTCCCAAACATCAAAAGACCTGCCAGAGTCAGATATTCCTCTCCACTCACCCGGTCAATGCCAAGCCCACCCAATTGACGCAGAAATTCCTTGTCTTCACTCGCATGAAACGGATGATCTGGCTTTCTGATAAGAAAAATCTGCCTGAAAATCCGCAAAGACTCCTTATCAATGTCCTCCTCGTAAGAATAACGCTCCAGTGTGACTGAATCCCTGGTATCATTCACCTGTTCCCCGAGCATCATCTTGACCTGATCCGGATTACAGACATAATCACCCTCATGTCTCCGGTAAAATGTCCCGGATAGAGGATTAGTCCCGATATAGACTGGCCGTTGTTTTCTCGTGGCCTGAGGTACACGAATCTGGATAAGTGTTTTCCCCTCGTATGAAAACTCCCGGATATTTGCACGTTGAAGAATATTTTGGCTCACCTTCGTCGGGTTATTCAGAGTATCCCAGAGTTCTTTTATCATCCGGGAGGGATTATCAAGGGAATGAGCAACAAGGTAATCTCTTCTCTCCTCTATTCCAAGAAAGATATATCCCCCTTCAGTATTAGCCATTGCAGAGTATGATTCCCAAAAATCCTCCGGAACTTTCCCTTTTCCATCCCGGCCCAAGGCTTTCTTAAACTCGGTATCATAACTCTCCCGAAGGGTATCAAGATCAAAGGTCTCAAACAGATATTCAGGAGGTCTTGGTTCTCCCACTCCATAGAGTGAATTAATCACTGTACCCAAGCTCCCGAAGATAGGTATCAAGCCGCTCCTTTGCCTCATCCCGCTCGGCTTCAATCTCCCGCATCGAGACCCGGTATTTCTCCCACCAGTTCTCATAGAGAGAAATAAGCTCCTGCCTGGACCGGGTCAGATAGGTCGCAAGTCCGTCAGAGAGCCGGGAATACATCTGCCCAAGGATTAACTCCTTCGCCTGATCTGGTTCTATCTCATCCCGAATTTTGGTAATCAGTTCAGCCTGTTCTGATTCAAGTGCCTGTACCTTCTTCTTCTGGTCCCGGATCTTCTTATTCACCGCTGCAAGGGCTTTCTCATCCCGGACAGACTCTTCTTCCTCTTCCTCATCACCTTCAAGGGAAGCTTTCTCTGCCTCAAGACTGCGGAGGAGATCTTCAGCCTTCTCCACCCGGTCAAGCATCTTCTTCCCTTCGTCAGTGGTGAGGATCGTCGCATCAGCAATGAGCGAGGAGTTCCAGCCAGATGATCGGATACTCTTCAGGTCGTACTGGGAATCCTCCCACCAGTTCACAAAGATACCGGCGACCTGGAACGAATCAAGGATACCAATTGGGACAAGAGCTTCTTTGAGCGAGATCATGAAGTCCTGCCTGATAGAGAAGAGGTTGTTTGTCTCATGGAGGGTAGAGATCCGGGCACTCTTCTCCTCCCACCAGGAA
>CAYWHV010000535.1:0-2129 GCA_964458045.1 uncultured Methanospirillum sp. | reverse complement strand
CCTGCAACTTTTCCACTTCTTGCTGCCACTGCCAGTGCTGCCTCATCGATGATTCCTCCACGGGCACAGTTCACGATCCGAACTCCGTCTTTCATTGTGGCAATAGACTTCTCATTGATAATATGCCGTGTCTCTTTGATAAGCGGGGTATGAACCGTGATGATATCTGCTTTTGTAAAGAGTGTATCCAGAGTCATCGATTCGATGCCCATCTCCGCTGCTTTATCCGGAGAGATGAACGGATCATACCCGATGATATGCATGTTAAAGGATGATGCGCGTTTTGCAACCTCGCGCCCGATACGCCCAAGTCCGACAATCCCGAGTGTCTTCTCATTGAGCTCCACACCCATGAACTTGGAGCGCTTCCATTCTCCTGCCTGCATGGATGCGTTTGCCTGAGGGATGTTCCGGCAGAGTGACTGCATCATGGCCATGGTATGCTCGGTTGCGGCCAGGGTATTCCCTTCCGGGGCATTGGCAACAATTACCCCATGACGGGTGGCAGCATTCATATCGATATTGTCAACCCCGGCCCCTGCACGGCCGATAAACCGGAGTTTCTTCCCTGCCTCAATGACCCGCTCGGTCACCTGGGTGCCGGACCTGACAAGCAGCGCGTCATAATTCTCAATGGTTGCAACCAGTTCATCTTCAGAAAGCCCGGTGTTTACATCCACCATGGCATGTTCGCGAAGAATTTCTATGCCTTCTTCCGCGAGTTCGTCACTAACAAGGATGGTATATGTCACAGTACTCTCTAAGAAATCACAGTGAGATCACTTGATAGTTCGCAGATAGAGAGTCTGAATTTTGCTCGATGTGGTAATCCAAAAAAAGAATAAACGTTAAAAAATGCCTTTTCGCTTTCTTTTGGCAGCATTCTCAAGATATGATAGTGATTGAGTACCAATCCGTTCATCAGATGCATCATATATGCAAACCCCGGTTCTCTTTGCATTCTGGACAAAGGGGGCATCAGATTCCTGAATAGTGTATGGAAAAATGTCGACACTCATCCCCATATATGAGAACATATCCTGATATTTTTCTATCCTGTCGATGAACCTTTTGTCACTTTTATCAATCACGAGGAGCAGATCAATATCACTCCCGGGGACTGCCTTGCATTGTGCAAAAGAGCCGAACACCCAGACTTCAAGGATCTCAGGATAATTCTTAAAATCATCAGAAACTCTCATCAACCTCTCTGTGATGAGGGGGTAATCAAGCCAGAATATCCTGACAGAATCTAAGGATATTTCCTGCACTGCTGATTGCCGCATGTGCATCTTCTTTGGTAAAGTGTTCATGAGGTGTTCCGTATGTCAGTCCGTCCGGGTATCGGCTGATAATGTAAAGCCGATCTAGTCGTTTTGCATCCGCGAGTAACTCACGTGAGATCTCAACAGAATCTGTCAGCCCAAATAATAATTTTTCGGCAGAATGACCCCAGGCATCACCACCATAATACTGGTACAAAGCTTTTATGGATTTTTCTGCTGCTTGCTCTGAAATAAAGCAGGCCCATTCATAATTGCCCGCTTCACAATTATCAATCGCTGCTTTCAGATCAAATTTTGCCTGCTCTATCCAGTCCTGACTTCTCTCTGGCATAAAAAATAAAAAAATTATCTCTCGAACAGGGATGTCTGTACATCCCGGTCCACCATGGTTATACACCGGTCATCAGACTCTTCATCCCTGATCTCCACCGGGTAGCATCCGGTCAGGCACCCAAGACACAGGTCATGACGGGGAAGGCCGATGGCACTTACCAGGGATTCGATGGATAGGTAATGAAGACTTGTGGCGGTGATGCTCTTTCTGACTTCATCGACATCCTTGTCACTCCCGATAAGTTCCGCTCGTGTGGGCATGTCAACCCCCAGGTAACAGGGAGCCTTGATGATTGGCGAGCCGATCCTCATGTGTATCTCCCGTGCCCCTGCATCCCGCATCGTCTCAATAATGCGCCTGGATGTGGTTCCCCGCACGATTGAGTCGTCGACCAGGATGATCGACCGGTCACGGAGGTGATCAGGAATCGGGTTGAGTTTTATCCTGACTGCCTTCTCACGTTTCTCCTGGGTGGGCATGATAAAAGTCCTGCCCATGTACCTGTTTTT
>CAYWHV010000534.1:0-2130 GCA_964458045.1 uncultured Methanospirillum sp. | reverse complement strand
ATGTACTTTCACCGGGACCAGCTCGAGCTGAACCTGTTTTTAGAGAAGATAAAAACCGGAGAACTCTTTCAGTCTTTCCAGCGCAGATAATCCGGACCAGTTATCCCTTTCACCAGTTTACTTTTTTTAGAAAGAAAAGAGAAACCATTTATAGTGAAAGCATGATATGAAAGCGTATGGTGCTGATACCGGGTGCAGATACACGGCTCTTTCTCATCTGATTCCGGTTGCATCAGAATACCATTCACGTTCACAGAGGGAGGTATCCGGTGTCCGGGGATACCTCACTGTCTGTAAATCCTTACGAATAAGTAGCAAAACAGGAGAGGGCTATTTACTTCTTTATCTGATGGTAATTGTTCTGACCGGATAAATAAAGGTCGGAGGAGCTTTTCGTTCAGAAGTAACCACAACCGGCATCAGCAGATCCCCATTTTAAGCAGGCACTCCCATTCATAGCAGGAAAACATATGGAATGTTCATCACCCGTTGCAGTTTTGGAATGGTGAACTCATCCTGCTTAAGGGTCCGGATCGCAGTAATTCGCCGGGTCTCCCGTTTTGTTATCTTTGTCGTCTATCCTTCACATGCACCGCACAACTGGGAATACAGAAAAGAACTCCGAAAATCAACTCATCTGATTGAAAAAGAGAGAGGTATTTTCTAAATACTCGCTATTCCGGATTGTTCCAGTACCCATCGCCAGACTGGAATAGCCCGTATCATCCCTTCAGGTACAGGTATCTCCTCGCCCTGATTCATAGTAATGATGGTTCCAACCGGGATAGAATATTCAACCATCGCCTCTTGTAATCCGGAACATTCCCGGCCTCGGTTCCCTTCATTCAGTTCATAGCAGACCTGATACAGACCAGATACTCTCCCCTGGTCAAGGGTGATGAGATCGCACTCTTTCTTTGCAGAATGGTAATATACATCACATTTTCTTCGTAATAGTTCCAAAAAGACGATGTTTTCAAGTAACTTTCCATTATCTGCAGAGAATCTGAATGATACCTTATTTCTCAACCCGTTATCAATGCAGTATATTTTTTTCCCTGAACCATGTTGTTTTTTGAGCGAAGGATCATATCGGTATACTTCAAAAAACAAATATGTATCAGCCAGAAACCGGATGTATTCCCTCACAGTGCCAGGACTTTTTATTTGAAGCGTTGTAGCCAGGGAACGATAACTAACTTCACTTCCGATGTTGGTTAGAAGATATCGTGCCAGGTTGATGAATGCTGCGGAATCCCTGATATTCCATCTCACGATACTGTCACGATACAGAATATCTTCATAAATCCCCTTGAGAACATCAGGATCTGCCTGCCTGATATACTCAGGAAACCCTCCTTCCTCAAGATACCGATCCAGATATGAGAGAAGTGATGCTATTGTTTCAGAATCTTTTATATGATAATCAATTTTATACCAGGTTAGATATTCAGAAAATGAAAACGGGAACAATTCTATTCTGACATGGCGGCCGGTCAGATGGGTGCCAAGCTCTCTACTCAGAAGATGTGCATTGGAACCTGTACAAAATATCCGGTACCCTTCATCATGAATTCTCCGAATAAACCGTTCATATCCTGGAACATTTTGGATCTCATCCAGAAAAATTGTTCTGACACCAGGCCTCATCTTTTCCAGAAGTATCATGAGGGTAGAAAAATCTGAAAGTTCAAATCCGAAAAGACGCTCATCATCCAGATTGAGATAATAATATGCATCAAAATGCGACGCTATCTGCCTGAGAAGAGTTGATTTTCCACATCTTCTCACTCCGGATATGATGACTACATGAGTGTGATTAAGATACCGGGAAATATCTATGGAACGAGGAATACCAGGATCTCTTCTCAAAAACCATTTCGCCTGATCCTGAAGAACTATCTCCATCTGCCGCTCGGGGATCATTTGTGCTCCAATAATGTTTATTTTTAGTTTATATGTACTTTAGCAATGCACATATTTATCATGAACCTTACGATCAACGAATAACACTAATAAATCCCATGAAAAAAACGATGCTTTTTCTTTGGCTGTATAAGATATCGCCCAAAAACATTTATAGGATAACAAATCGAGAGATATCCTATGCAACTTGCCGAGTTCCGGGTT
>CAYWHV010000533.1:0-2131 GCA_964458045.1 uncultured Methanospirillum sp. | reverse complement strand
CCATCAGCAAGATTGGTAGCTTTCATCGTTAACGACTGTTCATTAACAAGATATACCTGAGTTCCGCCATAGCCTTGTTCTCTTTCAATACCCGGAGGGAGCACATAAGGGATAGGGGTTCTGTTGGCATTCTCTTCAAAGCTCACAGTAGCGATATTAAATTCAGTTTCACCATCTCCCTGGGCAGGGATATAATCACCTTCCTCCATCAAACTCAGGGAATAGGTTCTCCAGTCACTTCTTACCAATTCAAACGTAGCGAAACGGCAAATAATAGGTTCTTCAAAATCTTTTAAAAAGAGTCTCAGAAAACGAATAGAGTTAAAACCACTGATATCACCAATCACCTTATCCGGATTTTTAATCGGAATTCTAAATTGGTACCACTTAGTTGTGGGGCGGCTTCCATCCGGCAGTGGTTCCGGAACAGCTTCATAAACATCCGTAATATAATTTTCACCAACCACCATATTGTCAGGGGATAAATTCACCACATACTGATAATACTTCTCATCTTCACTAAGGGTATTATCATTGTTAACATCCTCCAAATTGGGAATACTATTGGCAGCAGTCGGGTAAGATTCAGGACTTTGTGCATCAGTAGGAGAATTCCCTTCTGAATTATTATAATGTTTATAACGTTCAGAGATTTTGGTATCCTGATCATCATAATCACCTCCTCTAAAATAGTGATAGTTATCTGCCGAGGGGTCAGAATATGCCTTTGTGTATGCACCTGAGGAACTTCCAAAAGTGTTTTCAAGCATTTGAAGATATTCATCCCTGAAAAAAGATCTTTCTCTGTCATCCTGCAGACCGTCAAAGCCCACATCCTGATATTGCCTTGCATTACCATCATTATCAAAGGCATTGACAATTTGCTGGATGGTAGGAACCCTTCCCCAAACCGTAAATTCGACATTTTCATCTGATCCATCTTTCGGAAGTCCGTTTTCAAAGAATTTAACCCCATCTCTAAGAATATCTTCCGAAATATCTCCCAAATTAAAATACATCTTACCCCCTTTATGATCAGGATTTGTAATAAAAGGATCCATCATCCAAAATTCGATATATTCGTAATTGGCAGACTCAAAATCTGTATTATCCATTTTTCTCATAATACCACCCCAACGAGTTTGTGGATCCCGCAATGAACCATCATCATTCAGCCCTGAAGAATAACCTTCAGAACCCGAAACATCAAAATTGTATGGTCCTCTTTCTTCCGGATAGTAGGCCAAATTAAGAACCGACATATAAGTAGAAAGTGTGGTACTGGCTTGTTCTTTATAAGGGAAAAGTTCTGTTTCATAGACCGCCCTTGCATAAGGTTGAGACTGGTCTTCATTCGTAATATTTGGAGGAGTCGCATTATTGTCGTTATAAAAAAGCTGGTCGATAATATACCAGGCCAATTTAGCACGATTATATCCATAAGCCAATTTTCGGCGTGGACTATCAGATACGCTCACCGAACGTGCTTCCGGGAAAAGATTATATTGTCCCTGTGGAGTAGATGCCAAAGTCCAGTAAGTAAAAGAACGAAGATCTACGGTCGATTTTGTAGATTCAAAATCATCAATATAAGTAGTACCTTCTTTTCCTATTGCCTTAGAATGACCGGGAATAAAATGGGCAAATTCTCCTTCAAGCTGAATATTAGATTCAGTAGTGGTACTATGGAATGGCAAGAGATCTACAATCTTCGTAATAATAGGAACTTTTGTCTTATAAGCAAAATTCATTCCCCATATTACATTATTGATAGGTTCATCCCCGTAATTTACTTTCTCCGTATAAGGTCTTTCTCTCAAATTTAAAAGAGTTGCCCCGATATTAAAGTTGGGATTAAACAGATAATCAAAGTTTACTCCGAACATTCTTTTCTTATTGAGGGCATAAGTTGACTTATTTTCAATATTAATAGTAATCGGTGTTCCCGAATTGAGATAGCCTTGGTTGATAATCCTAACTCGTCCCATTGCATAATCGACAGTATAGTCTGTTCCTTCGGTAAGTGTTATTCCTCCTGCCATTACCTTTACCGAACCTTGGGGTACGTTCATCGAACCGAGAGAAATCTCCGCTCCCGACGAGGATTTGAACCTTCCTTCCAAGTAGAACT
>CAYWHV010000532.1:0-2131 GCA_964458045.1 uncultured Methanospirillum sp. | reverse complement strand
TCGGTTCTGGTAAATCCCAGATTGTTCACCAGATGGCAGTCAACGTCCAGCTCCCGGAGGAACTTGGTGGTCTGAACGGTTCGGTCATCTACGTTGACACGGAAAATACCTTCAGACCTGAACGTATTGAGCAGATGGTCAAGGGCCTTGAGATAGAAGGTGCAGACCCGAAGGAATTCTTAAAGAATATTCACGTCGCCCGTGCCCAGACCTCTGACCACCAGATGCTCCTTATCGAGACATCACGTGAGCTGGCCGAGGAGCTGAAGGCAGCAGGCAAGCCGGTAAAACTCGTGGTCGTGGACTCGCTCACCGGCCTATTTAGATCAGAATATGCAGGCCGGGGCAGCCTTGCAGAACGTCAGCAGAAGCTGAACCGTCACATGCATGACATCTTCAAAGTCTGTGATGAGTACAATGCCATTGGTCTGGTGACAAACCAGGTCCAGTCCAATCCGGCAGTTTTCTTTGGTGATCCGACAAAACCTATCGGAGGAAACATCGTCGGCCACACCGCCACCTTCAGGATTTATCTGCGTAAAAGCAAGGGCGGAAAGCGTATCTTCCGGCTTGTTGACAGTCCGAACCTGCCGGAAGGGGAAGCAACGTTCCTTGTGGAAGAGGGCGGCCTTCGGTCCTGCTAAACCCACAATTATAGGAGTTTATCTGTGTTACGGGGCGTGATAACTGATATCGATGGAACACTGACTGATGAAAAGCGCAGGCTTTCGACTGCTGCCATAGAGACAATACGAAAGCTCCAGGATAGTGGCATTGAGGTGGTGCTCTCATCAGGCAACACCTCCTGCCTCCTCAAGGGGCTGTGCAAGCTCATCGGCACCAGCGGGACCTTCATTGGTGAAAATGGCGGCGTGTACCGGATCGGGTTTCAGGGTTCCATGCAGGTTATGGCAAACCGGGATATTGCAGTAAAAGCTCTCAACCTGCTTGAAGAGTATTATGCGAAAAAAGGCATCCGTCTTGAGCTCTACTCCCACCAGGAGCGGTATTCAGACATTGCGTTTGCAAGGGAGGTACCGGTTGACGAGGTCAGATCCCTTCTTGCCGGCTGGCCGGTTGATATCATGGATACAAACTTTGCCATCCATATTCACGAGGCCGGTATTGATAAAGGAAAAACATTTCAGATCGTCGCAGAGCAGCTAGGCATAAGGCCAGAGGAGTTCCTGGGGATCGGAGACTCTGAGAATGATATCGGGATGATTCAGGCTGCAGGAACCGGCTGCTGCGTTGCAAATGCACAGGAAGATGTACGGAATATCTCTGACTTTTGTTCATCAGTTCCGTACGGCGAAGGCTTTGTTGAGATTATGAGGACGTACTTCCCTCACATTCTGGCAAGGTAACGGTCTACCACGATAAAGTCCTTAATGTCCCTGACAGCTTCGAAGGGGATGAGCATCTGGTCTCCGTCAAGGGTGTATCCGGTTGTGTCAAAAGCCGGGTCAGGCTCAAGCACAAGGTCAGTGATAAGGCCGGTATCAAAATCTACCATCAGATTGCGAAGTGATCCGATTGCTTTCCCGTCATTGGTCACGATCTGTTTCCGTGAGAGCGTGCGGGCAAGTATGGACTTCATGTATCAGATTTCGGTTGTATCCAATAATAAATCTCCCGATCAGATACCGGGATCTCCGGTTATCGTCCGGGTTTTATACCAGTCTGTTTGAGGGCTTTCTCTATCGACCAGTACCCCCGGTCAAATTCATCCTGTAATTGCTGGTTTACTTCTTTCTGGGAGAGATCGGTCTGGTTCAGTTCGTTATACCTGATCCGGAGCCGCTCTGTCTCCTCCGGACTCCAGACCTTCCTGGTCCGTTTCCTGCCCGGTTCCTTCGGGGTGAGTGCGGTATCCAGAAGAAATCCGGGGACAAGTGCCGTCATCTCATCGATCTTTGCATCAAACATAACCGGCGAGATCTCAAACCCGGTTGCTCTCCGGAGGAGTCCGATAGCGGTTCTCGCGGTTGAGAATCCCCCAAGAAAGAGATCACAGACCAGATCACCCTCATTACTGCTGTACTGGATGATTCTGCTTAAAAGAGCGGTCGGGAGTTCATTTTTATTCTTCACCTTAATAATATAATAAACCCCTTCAACGGAAGCTAAT
>CAYWHV010000531.1:0-2131 GCA_964458045.1 uncultured Methanospirillum sp. | reverse complement strand
ACCCCTCTCCCAAACGAGAGAGAAAGCCCGGTCATGGTTGCCTCATGACAGAGCCGTGCACAATGATCCAGGTTGTTTGTCTTTAAAACACCCCTGGCAAACTTCATCAGGACATAATTATCTTCATTCGAGCACCGGGCTGAGGCCAGGACTCCAATCTCATCTGCAGTATATTCTTTGAGTTTTCGGGCAATCAGGTGATAAACAGTCTCCCAGTCGGTCTCAACAAAGACATCGCCTTTTCGAATCAGGGGTTTTTTCAGCCGGTCCGGACTGTGTATAAACTGGTGGCAGTAGGTACCCTTCGGACAGAGTTTCCCTTCATTCACCGGAGAACGAATATTCGGTGTTGTTCCGGTAATTTTGCCATCCTGAACGATAAGATTCACACAGCACCCGGTACCGCAATATGGACAGATGGTCGGAACCTGGTTTATCATATCAGTCAGGGTATCTTCAGCTGCAGACAGGGATAAATCCTTGCCCGATTTTGAAAATTTTGATGATTTATGGTGGATGATACCATATCAATGACCCCTGTTGCGCAAATAAAGACCATAGATGCGGCCTGCTGATTTTGGTATCAAAAAAAAGCCCTGAAGAAGGATAATGCTCTTTCCAAAGTATGTGTATCAATGGTTATTTGACTGATTACGGATAATACGGGCACGCAGGTTTTATTGTCCGATAAAAGCCCCAAAACAAACCCACGAGAACAGATATTTCAGTAAAAACGGTAGATTAACCGAGTTAAATATGTGAAAATGCCATGCACAAGATTCTGTTTATCAAGGTGAAAACAACAGAGAGTGGATTTGAGCTTATTCACATATTTACGAATTATTTTAGGTTTTTCAAGTCTGACCGAACATCCAGGGATCTTAATTTGTCATGATTTATCATGACATATAGGGGTTAGGAAGATAAGCTCATAGTTTTTACAATTTATAAAGAGTCAAGATAAAAACCACACTTTCCCCCCTTTTTTTTGAAAAAAATCTCATATCGATTTCAGAACCTTTATCTATATTTTCTAACAACCTTTGTTCAGTCGATTTTAATCGATCAGGCTGGTGCGACAAATATGGCATTTGCAGTTCATGTAAACATGGAACGCTGTACCGGCTGCAACAATTGTGTGGTAGCATGTCCAGTGAATGCACTGGAATTATTCACGGTTAACCCGGCGAACACTGATAAGATCTACAAAGTCATCAATGGCGTTGCAATTACCCTTGATGTAAAGTACGAACTATGTGCAGGCTGTGGCATCTGTGTCGATGCATGCCCGTACGATGTGATTCAGCTCTCTGGTCAACCACCCCTGGCTGTAGAAGCCTGAAGGGTCCGGAGAAAAAACAAGCGTTTCAGGAACAGAATTCGTGAACAACCGAGGTATCTTAATGTCTACACTGTTTCCTAAGTATTCCAAGACCGTTGATGGGTCTCAGGTTATAATGGAGCAGAGACTTCTCCAGCAGGTAAACAACCTCATCCTTGACAATGATATTTGTACCGGATGTGGTATCTGTGCAGAGGTCTGTCCCGAAGAAGCAATCGTCGTAGGGGCAGTCGGAGGAGTCCGGAGAGGACTTGTTGATGATGCTGCAAGCATTCGTGTCGATGAGACAAAATGTTCATATTGTGGTGTCTGTGTCATCATGTGTCCGTTCTCAGCTCTTGCTCTGAAAATTGATGGCGAAGAACGTCTGCCGATCCTTGAAAAAGAAGGGTTTCCAACTTATGACAAGGGGACGGCAATTGACCAGGACAAATGTGTCAGGTGCAACATCTGTGATGATGTCTGTCCACGTGATGCAATCGATAGAGATGTCCCCCTGTTTGAAGGGCAGGACAAGGAAGGCCTTGCAAAAGGGCAGGCTGTTGAGCTCAAGATAGAATTTGTCGTTGATGATGAGAAGTGTACCAAGTGTGGTATCTGTGGCAACCTGTGTGAAGCCATCAATGTTCTCCACAAACCCTTCACCCCTGAAACGGGTAAGGTAGAGGGCGAGGTTATCTGGGATGAATCTTACTGTGACGGATGTAATGTCTGTGCAGAAGCCTGTCCATCAGAAGCAATCAAGGTCACACGCGTTGTTGAAGGAAAGAGAAACCTTGGCAATGTCAA
>CAYWHV010000530.1:0-2132 GCA_964458045.1 uncultured Methanospirillum sp. | reverse complement strand
CTCGGATCCTGATTATATCGATCCTGGTACGATTCTAGAAACCGGTCGGTGCGTTCTCCGGGAACCAGATAGGAATTGGACGGGATTAAGAAGAGGGAGAATTTCGACAGGACTTCTGATTCTTCACGCTCAAGGGTATCGATAAACCCGGTCTCGGTCAGGATCACCTGTCCATGAAATCCTGCATCAGACAGACTCCTGATGATGGGAATCTGCCTGGAATCATACACACTGATCACAACAGCATCCGGTGCATCATTGAGCAGTGTATTAAAAAGGCCTGAAAAATCTGAATCTTCCAGGGTAACAGGCAGTGTCCCGGTAATGATAACCGGACTATGGAGAAGACCATCCTCAATGCCACTCATAACAGATCTCCCGTATTCATCATCGATGTAGATAACCGCGACCCGCTGTGCGGTGTATGACAGCCAGTCGGATACGAATTGTGTAACGGCATGGGATGGTGCATTCATCTGATAGAACCGGGGAGAGATCCCATACAGGGGTTCACCGTTTGCCCGGGGTGAGATGAGTATTATATCCTCTGATTGCTTCGTCTCTTCCGCCATAGGAAGGGTCAGGCTTGTCGTATACGAACCGATAACAACAGGAACCCCATCGCTTTGCATCTCCTTGAATAAAGATCGGGCTTTTTCCGGAGAGCCTTCATCATCACCAATTCGAAGGGCAATCTGGTACCCGGCTGCTCCCCCGTTTTTATTTATCTCATCGGTAGCCATTTCGATTCCCTGGAGAAGAACGGTTCCTGAAGCGTTCAGGTCTCCACTCAGCGGGAGAATTACCCCACAGGTGAATGACTGATTTTCTGTACAAGAGACAGGAATGATGACCATGCAGATGATACACAGGATGATCAGGAAGAATATCGAGGAAATATCCCATCGGTGAAGTACCTGCGAACAGGTGCCAGGGTTTTTACAGTGAAACGGACATGATGGCAGCATATCGTGGATTGACTGAGTATTAAGATTATCTGGTTTTTTCATCGTTATCTCCTCCAAAGAACAGATGTACTGGTATGTCCAGTGATTCATTTCCCCTGGTAATTGACGGGTGAGATGATCGGACGTTGTAATAGAGCTGTTGATAGAGCTGGCGAATCGTAGAGGGGGGATCGGGACTTCGGAGAAGAGAGATGAGTTCCTTTGTAAACTCATCTGATAACCAGCATGAGAGTTCTGAATCATAGGTAGCGGATTTTGAAGTCTCATCTTCAGCAGAAGCTGCCAGAACCAGAGCTCCGGGCGTTGTCACCTGAGCGGCCGGAACACCACTGAAACAGGACTCAAGAATGAGGAGCATTCGTCCGAATCTCTTGCTATTCGCCATGGTATCAATAATTGCTGATATCTCTTCAGGAGATACCAGTTCACTCCCGTCACCAAATACCAGATCACCTCCCGGAGCCCCATGTGATGAAATGTATACAAGAACGGTTGAATTTTCATTCGAACGCAAGAGCGGTTCATTATTCTCTATCCCGGTCCCGGCAAGTATGTCCATGAGCATCTGTTTATTGACGTTCTCCCCGATATAATCCGGATTTGCCTGTCTCCGAACCTCTTCTTCACCAGGGGTGTGATAGACTTCTCCGGGTTTTGGATTTTGCCGGTCCAGCGGGATATCATCAAAGACAAGGAGGATAATATGATCATCCGGCACTCCCTTCTCTTTCAGGTAGGTATACATGGTCAGAGCATCTGCCTGATGCCGGTAGTTTACCCAGTCTCTCGTAAATGCACCAATAACCGCCCAGTAATCACCGGTTGAAAGACCCATATCGGGAGTGGCAGATAGATCAGAGATTGTATCCGACCGGTTCAGAACTGAATCAGATTTTATCCGGCTTTGAAAGGGAACAGGATCAGGAATTACGTTTCCTTTCTCGATACGATAGGTTCCATACCAGGGAGCCGCTCTGTCCACTCCTTCGCTGCGAAAGGTAAGCGGACCGGTAACACCAGTCATGACGGGGTTTTTTCCATCCATGATCTGATCGAATGCCAATTGAAATCCGACTTCACTTCGCTCCATGGGATCACCAGAACCATTGGTCAGGATGGTTCGTGCTGCATGTTCCGGGGATTTATCTGGGTACGCGGTGAACC
>CAYWHV010000529.1:0-2137 GCA_964458045.1 uncultured Methanospirillum sp. | reverse complement strand
TTAAATCTGGTGATCTACATGGTATTCAAAGATTTTTCATTTGATTTCAACCCTACAAAAACAGGAAGAAATGGGTCAAAGCCTGCTGATTTGGTTATACTGAACGCGGAAATCCTAACCTGTGATGATAAAAAACCCCATGCTGAAGCGGTAGCAGTGAAAAACGGGGTGATCACCTATGTAGGTGATGATTCAGGACTGGAAGATTATATGGGCCCTGATACGGAGATAATTGATGCCAATAAAAGGACATTAACCCCAGGATTTGTGGATAATCACTGCCATGTTATTTGGATTGGTGCATTAACCGGTCTTATGACAACAGAACTATTTGCATGTGATTCTCTGGAAGAATTTGAGGCTACGCTGAAAAAACACCGCTCTAAAAACCCTGATCTGCCAGTTTTAATGGGTGTGGGATGGAGATATCATTATCTGCCTCAAAAAGCACCAACAAGAGAATTTCTGGATTCACTCATAGATGATATACCCGTTATTTTAATGTCCTATGATGGTCAGGCAGGATGGATAAATTCAGTTGCTCTGAAACTGATGAAGGAGAGAAATACCCTGGCCTTCACAAAACTGGCACCCACCGTCGATGAAAAGACCGGTGATTACCTTGGAATATTCAGACATTTTCATGCCTTTGATATTTTTGACTACTTTTCCAGAGAAGAATTAGGGAAAGCTGCCCTCGAAAAAATGGAGAAAAACATCTCTCATGTGTTGCAGGAAGCGCTGTCATACGGGGTAACCACCATGAATGATGTGCAGATCTATACGTCATTTATTCCAGGGATTCTTGATTTCAGGAAAAAAGGTGGGCTTGACCATGTCAGGATTTGCTGTTCGTATTATATCAGTCCCCATGATCTAAAAGATGAAGAACAGCTGAAAAATGATCTCAAATCATGGAAGGAAATAGGAAAAAAGGAATCAGACTCTCATCTTAAAATGGGATCATCTCTCAAGTTTTACATCGATGGTGTCTTCGGTAACCGGACAGGATTTCTCCTGGAACCCTACTCTGATGATCCCTCCAGTAATGGTGAAGAAGTCTGGAGTCAGGAAGAATTTGATCGTGTGATCGAAATCATCGATAAGATGGGTTTGCAGGCATGTACCCATTGTACTGGTGATGCTGGTATCAGACGCATTGTGAATTCATATGAACGTGCGATGCAGGTGAATGGAAAGAGAGATGCCCGGCACCGGCTCGATCACTGTGAATTACCGAGACCTGAAGAGATGGTAAGAATGCAAAGGCTGGGGCTCTACGCTGCAATGCAGCCCAATCATTTCTTTGCAGATGAAAAGGTAGAAAGAGCCCTCGGTAAGAGAAGACTTAACGGGTACATGCCCTACCGCAGCCTGGAAAAGGCAGGAGTTCAACTCTCATTTGGGAGTGACTGGTGTGCAGGCCCAATAAATCCTATGTATGGCTTATTATTGGCAACTATGCGGTTTAATTACAAAGGAGACACAGACTGGGGTCCTGATGAAGCAATCAGCGTGGAAAATGCCATTCAGCACTGGACTATTGACTCAGCCAGAGCCATGTTCATGGAAGACAATGTTGGCTCCATTGAAGTAGGAAAATTTGCAGATATGGTTTTGTGGAATCAAGATCTCTTGAAAATTACTTCATTATGGTTTTTACTTACACATGACCTCGAATTAGGGAAATTAGACGATTTTGTTGATATGACATTTGTAGAGGGCAAAAAAGTATATGTAAAAGGCTGAATTATCACATATAATATGTATAGTTTTTTCCTTCGGTCTCAATTTTGTAATTCCCCTTCTCTTTGTTCCGATGACGATTTGACAATTCCCCCTAGGTATATTCTAAATTCACCAAATTTTTTCAGGGAGAGAGAAATGTACTGATTATTGATGGCTATCATTCAGACCTATCAGTACTTGCGATTCTTGCAATGATGCAATCCTCCCCCACCATCTACCTCCGCGGAATGATCTCATCTTCTTATCAAAAACCTTCTCAAAACCAGTTGCAACCGGTTGCAACTATTCATTTCAGTTATTTCACCAGGAGGAGGACAGAGCGGAGAAAGACTCCGTTATAAACTTTCTTCTGTCCGAACTAGTAACAACAGATACCAACGTCAGGTTT
>CAYWHV010000528.1:0-2140 GCA_964458045.1 uncultured Methanospirillum sp. | reverse complement strand
CCACGACCCGGCCGTACCTCAGCTGATTCCATCGGAATCTTTCCGGGGAGGGTTAACGTCTATACACTTTTCTCTCCCTGGATATTCACCATAACATCCTGTATCGCAGACATGATACCGGTCACGCGTTCATGCATTTCATACGGAACCGGATTTGGCGGCTGGTTTTCGATGGCATACTGCATCTCTTCACAGGTCTTCTCCAACTGGTTCACCAGCAGGTTCATCTGGTGCAGCCAATCAATCCGCCGATCAATGACTGCCCTCTCTCTCCGACAGGTCATTCGGAGACCGTCGAGCTCCCCGTAGAGATCACTTAGGTTAGAAATCATCCATTTTCACCCCCTGGTCCAATTGTCCATAAACGTGTCAGCCCCCATATTGAAAAATCCAACGGCATGCATCTAATTTTGTATTACAATGACATACAGGGCTTTACACGGTATATACAATAAAAATTTCACAATCACATGGCCGGATTTAATAACGGGACCCAATAATTCGAAGAGACGAGCATTACCTGTTGAAAAATGCTTTCTCTCGTTTAACAGTGTTAAACAAAATCAACCATAGGGACGCATGGAATGGGAATGGGATGGTGTGATCCAGATGATTAATAATTAAAATATGAACCAAATTTTTATCACTATTTTTGATACTGGTTCAGTACCTTTCATTCCAGGGATAACTCATGAAGAAAAATTTTCTTTCCTGCCATGCCATTGCAACTCAAATGTGGCTTCGGTCACGGGAAACGGAAAACCAAATTAGATTCTCCGGCCATTCGGAGAGCCCGATCAATCGTTTAAATACTCCCGGCTGATCTATACACGCCGCAGGGCAGCGGCAGAGAACAATGGGGTTTGAGAACCAATGGCAGATTTTACCGTAAAGAGCACCGTAAAATCAGCAGTCCGGAACCTTGCGAGTCCGATTGCTGATTATACCACGTTCAACACACTGATCCAGGATATCCTGGACGATAACCCCTGGGGGTGCACCGCTTACGAATCAGGCGGAGTCAGTCACCAGGGTGTCGAAGTAGCGAAAGAATCCTACGCAGCCTCCATCATCTACGAGAACGCGGAGGCAAAGACCGTGGGACAGATTCCGGTCAAAGGACCGACCATGACAGCCGTGAACACCGCAGTCACCCAGATCACCGGGAATGCAACCATCACCGGTGCAATGGGATCAGGAGTCTCGGCATCACGGGACAGCTCAGAGGATACCTTCAGCAAGACCCTCAAGTGTCATGCCAGCAACGGCGAGATTTTCATGGTATCATTCAAACGTGACAGTATCTCGCTCACCAGCTACGATGCCGATTCCATCCGCACTACGCTGGAAACCTGGGCAGACGGAATCGCTGCACTCGCTTAAATCCACCCTCTTTTCGCAATCCATCAACCGGAGCAGATGGCATGAACGGAACATACATTATAGCGGGAAGCATCATCCTGATCCTGGCATGGCACCTGGGTGCAGCTGATAGTATCACCACGACGATCAGCAGTGCTGGAGCCACCTTCCTGACCACGGCAGTGATCGGACCGGACCAGACGTACAGCAACTCCCTCTTTACCGATGACTGGGTGAACCTCTCCAGGAACCTGGACACCGGAAAGGGAGTGGACTCAACCGTGAAGGTTACCGGCAGCGGGACCATCGGGGTGGATGAGTACCAGGCACAGACACGGGAGAACCCGAAACGAGTGATTCAGTGTAACCTGCTCCCCGTAGCATCCGGGGCGGAGCAGCACGATGAGATCACCGCATCCGGGCTCTTCCAGTCCGGGCAATATCTCTCACACCGGGAGATAACAAATGAATCGACCCAGTCACAGACCTCCATCAATGGGACCGGCCAGGTCCAGATGAAAGCAGAGAGCACGGACGGGAACACCTCAACCAGGGGAACCACGTATGCAGGAGGACCGATGCAGATACAGGAACAGGTATTGTTCAATGGAGGAGACGATGGGTGATATTACATTCCTGGTCTCGATCATCTCGACAGCGGTGGCAGGGGCAAACACCATCGCCATGGTACTCATGTACCGGCGGTACCTGGACCTTGCCCGCCTCTCGGTGACCTTTGCCGGAGAGGTAATCGGTCATCTCCATGCCGACGATGACG
>CAYWHV010000527.1:0-2141 GCA_964458045.1 uncultured Methanospirillum sp. | reverse complement strand
GTCGTAGATAACTTTCATAAACTCCGCGATTTCCCGAATCTCCAGGACAGGCAGAAATATACCGCGATCAGCGGGCGCATAAAAGAACTCACCACGAAATATGATATCCCGATACTCAATGTCTTGGAACTCCGAAAATGTTCCGAATATGGCAGCCGGCCGACACTCCAGGATATTAAAGAGTGCGTGACGGGAGAAACTGAGATCTATAACTGCGGTCTCGGGCAGTGGCAGCGTATCGATGAAGTCAAGGGGAACGTTGGATTTTATACCCTGGGGATAACCAAAAAGTTCGATATCGTCCAGGCGAAGGTCACTAAGTGGATAGAAAAAGGAAAAAAGAAGATATATTCGGCCACGACTGAGAGTGGGAGAAATATCCGCGGATCGGCAAAACATCCGATACTCACCCCTGAAGGGTGGGTGGACATGCAAGATCTGAGAGAAGGGACCCCGGTATATATCGTAAAAACGATCGGGAAAATGCAGATCATTATAACCGAACGGATCAAACAGATCATAACATCACGTAATGAAACGGTCTATGATATTACGGTCGAAAACGTGCATAACTTCATAACGAAAACCGGGTTTTGCGCGCATAATACGATTGATATTGAATACGACTGCGATCTTGTATGGTTGATGCACCAGGAACTCCATCTACACACGAACACCGAATGGGTATGGAAGGCAGAAACTGAATATGGACTACAGAGTATGCCGTTTAATGAACTGATATATGCGAAAAACAAGGAATCGGGATTCAAGGGTACTCAGTACTTCAGATTCAGAACCGATAAGTCCCAGTACTTTGAAGTCAACCCTATCGAGATTCAGAATATCGACCCGAATAGAGTATATGCCGATAATATCGATTACATGAGTAAGTTCTTAAAAGAACCTGAACCAAAACGGGCTATGATCCCTGAAAGTTGTACTCACCCGGGGGTCTCTGTCCCTGTAATGGACAAGATTCCGAAAGTTTTTATTCCCGGAGCACCAGAAAAGAAAAATTTGTTTTGAGGAGCGAGAAATGCCGAAATTGACTCTGACTCCGCATGCAAAACAGCGTTTAAAAGAACGATTTGGTATGAGAGAATTACCTGAAGGAAAAAGAGAGCCGGTTATCTCTCTAAGTAATAATCGGCGTATATGGCGGGTAGGAAACGTCTATTATCTCTGGAATAAATCGAATCATAAAATAGTTACTGTATTGGAAGAATCACATGTAAGGAGGGTACTTTGGAAGAGAACACACAGCTCGAGCTTTTGATTCAGAAGGTTATTGCCTCAGGTAAATCGAAGGGTCTGACGTTTAAGAGTGATACGGAGGCCAGGAATTGGGCATCGAACCGTATTAAACGGGATATCGAAAAGGATCGCCTGGGAGGTCATCTAATCGTGTGCCCTGAATGCAAAGAAAGTGTATGCAATAAGTATACCGGACCGTTTTTAAAGTACAAAAAGGGTAACGAAATCTTCTATTGTCACCAAAACTGCGTAAAGGGAAATTATGATATTTGAAGATATTGACCGGAGAATATACGAAGAATACATCCATGAGCAAGAATCCAGGTCTTTGCGCGAAATCGGGGTGTATTGGCCGTCCAATGCAAGTGCTATGCTGGATACCGGTAGAGCGGCCGGTGCCTGTCTTAGAGCCTCTTTTTACGGGATTAAGGGTGTTCCTATGTCTAACCCTCCTTCAGTGGCTCAAATACGAAAAATGGCCTATGGGAAGGCAATAGAAGACTATGAACTCGAAAAAGCACAGGCTGCAGGTACGCTAGTCGACCGACAAGTGTCATTTGTGAAAAAGATAGCCCCCAAAAACCCCGGGGAACACGAAATATCGATCCATGGTAAAGCCGATGGTGTAGGAGTAAAAGATTCTATCCTGGTCGGCATGGAGTATAAATCAGGTAACGGATATTCGTTTACCAAGCAAATATGGGGAACCCATACCGAACTCGGATTTCCCCGCTATAGTAACCTTTTTCAAGCGATGCTCTATATCGATGGTTTCTCGAACCACGAAAAATACAAGTTCGATACCTGCTATTTGATGTATATCGATCGGGGTACCGGGGCCGACAAGGATATGAAGATACAGTTAAAAGACGGATATCCGGTGGTTG
>CAYWHV010000526.1:0-2142 GCA_964458045.1 uncultured Methanospirillum sp. | reverse complement strand
CATGGAAGAAGATTGTGGATTTGTTATCCAGACAGATAATGTAACTCTTGATGTATTCGGGGTGAATAATGACAAGTGATGTAATCCTCCAGTCTTTCAGGCAGACAGTCTGCCATGATCTGACTCTTGTACCTGAAGGTATTGAGAGGTACCGGGTTTTTTCTCCGTTTATGTTTAATGATGGAGATCACCTTGCCCTTGTTCTCAAACGGGAAGAATCCGGATGGGTTTTGAGTGATGAAGGTCACACGATGATGCATCTGTCATACCGGATGGAGTATAAGGATCTGACACAGGGGAAAAGAGGGGAGATAATAGATTCAATTCTGGCGAAACATGGTATTCGTGACCGTGATGGAGAGTTTATCTGCCCGGTTCCTGATACCCAGTATGGAGACGCCCTGTTTCAGATGGTGCAGGGACTTTTGCGAGTGAGTGATATATCATTCTTATCACGGGAACATGTCAGATCTACCTTCCGTGATGATGTTTCAGCATATATAAATGCATTACCTGGTCTCTCCGGACAGGTAACCTGGGAATGGCATGATCCAATTCATGATCCGGAAGGAATGTACCCGGCCGATGGGTATCTTATGGGTTTAGATGAGCCTACCGTCCTGTTCCTGCTCCAGAATGATGACCGAGTCCGGGATGCAACCATAAACCTTCTTCAGTATGAAAAGTGGGGGGTCCCGGTTCATTCAGTTGCAATATTTGAGAACCAGGAAGAGATTAACCGGAAAGCACTGGCAAAACTTTCAGATGTCTGTGATAAGATGTTCTCAAACTTTACTGGAAACAAGGACAGGATTCGTCAGTACTTGGTTCATGCATAGAAATGATTGGTATGGGTTATCTGATGGGGATGTCCTGTAATACTTTTTTTGGTAAAGAATTCTCAAAAGGCAAGTAAGGCAGAATATAAGATGAGCTGGAAAGAGACCATATTAGGCGAAGTAATCACCCTACAAAGAGGGTTTGATCTCCCTTCTCAAAACCGAATTAACGGTGAAATTCCGGTAGTATCTTCTTCTGGCATTAGTGGTTTTCATAATATTGCAAAGGTGACAGGTCCAGGAGTAGTCACAGGGAGATATGGAACATTAGGTGAAGTATTTTTCATTGAAGGAGATTTTTGGCCATTAAATACATCTTTGTTTGTTGTTGACTTCAAAGAAAATCATCGTAGATTTATCGCTTATTTCCTACAAAATCTCCTAAAAAATATTACGAGCGATAAAGCTGCCGTTCCAGGAATTAATCGAAAAGATTTGCATGCAAAAAAAGTATTATTCCCTGAATATTACACACAACAAAGAATTGCAGACATCCTTTCTAAATACGACGACCTCATCGAAAACAACCGCCGCCGTATCCAACTCCTCGAAGAAGCCGCCCGCCTCCTCTACCAGGAATGGTTCATCAGACTCCGGTTTCCCGGACATGAACATACGAAGATAGTAGATGGGGTGCCGGAAGGGTGGAGAAAAAAAACATTAGGAGAGACTACTGTTTTAAATTACGGAAAAGCACTAAAAGAAGAAAATCGCATTCCGGGTCCGATCCCGGTATATGGTTCAAGTGGAATTGTCGGTTATCATGAGAAACCTCTGGTCGAGGGGCCAGGAATAATTATCGGAAGAAAGGGAAATGTTGGAAGTGTTTTTTGGGCTGATTCAGATTTTCACCCAATAGACACAGTATATTATGTAAATAAAGAAGAAACAAGTTTCTTTTTATATTATGCCCTTTCAAATATTTCATTTGTTAATACTGATGTAGCAGTTCCAGGATTGAATAGAACATATGCATATTCTCGAACAATAATGTGGCCGAATGCAACGATTATGGAAATATTTGATTCCTTTATAACCCCTATCCACACACAAATCTCATTATTGAACAAAAATATTGATTCTGTGGTTAAAGCCCGTAACCTTCTCCTCTCCCGCCTCATGAATGGAGTGATCCCGGTATGACCCCCTACACCGAAGACCTCCTCGTCCAACAAACCACCGCCGATTACCTTACCAATACACTCGGGTGGAACTCGGTCTATGCTTATAACGACGAGATCCTCGGTGTTGACGGAACCCTTGGCCGGAGATCCGAAAAAGAAATAATTTTGACCCGGTACCT
>CAYWHV010000525.1:0-2142 GCA_964458045.1 uncultured Methanospirillum sp. | reverse complement strand
CCTCATTACCATAGACCGTAGAAGAAACCATTATTTTGAGTCTTTCACCCGTCACAATGTTAATCTCCAGATAATTATCGTTTTATAATCACTTTCAGAAAAAGAGCCCATCTTCAATTTATCAATCCCTCCCGTTTTAGTATGGCAATCAATTTCTCTTCTGCAGCAAATGTCTGCTGTGCACTCTCCCGCAGTTGTTTCATCGCTTCCTCAACCGAAAGGGTCTCCTGTTCAATAACGGGTTCTACATATCGGGGAATATTTAAATTATGGTCATTGCCCACAATCTCGTCAAGGGTTGCAACTTTCGCTACTCCGGGAACATTCTTAAAATCCTTATACCACTGGTAAATCTGGTCAACATGGGACTGAAGAAGTTCGTTCTGTGCACGACCTGTCTTATATTCCTTAGAAGCATCAAGAATCAAAACCTTATTCTTCCGTTTTTTATCCTTCTCTTTTCTGAACATCAGGATACATGCAGCAAGACCGGTCCCATAGAAAAGATTCGGACCAAGACCGATTATAGTATCAAGCAGATCCATCCCTAGGATCTTTTTTCGAATCGCTCCTTCACTCCCCATCCTGAACAGGGCCCCATGAGGTAATACAACGGCCATTCGACCAGTGTTCTTGGCCATTGATGAGATCATGTGCTCAACCCAGGCATAATCACCACTTGTTTTCGGTGGCATACCGGCAAAATTTCGACCATAGGGATCAGATGACCATACCTCTTCTCCCCAATTCTTTAATGAGAACGGAGGATTGGCAATAACACAATCGAAAGTGGCAAGATGATCACCTGCAAAATACGCCGGTTCACGGAGTGTATCCCCCCGGATTATCTGAAAATCGGCCATACCATGAAGAAATAAATTCATCCTGGCGATAGCTGAAGTTGTCAGATTTTTCTCCTGTCCGAACAGTTTCCCCCATAATGTCCGGTCATCACCATGATTCTCTTTGATATGATGAACCGCTTCAAGGAGCATACCTCCAGTACCACAAGCAGGATCATAGATACTTTCTCCTTCATGAGGATCGAGAATCTGGGCCATCAGCCGTCCAACCGCCCGTGGAGTATAAAATTCGCCTGCTTTTTTATTGGTGAGATCGGCGAATTTTTTGATGAGATATTCATAGGACTGCCCCATGATATCCACCTGTGCAGCCTGATTCCCGAGATTTATCTTGGAAAAATGTTCCATGAGATCTCGGAGTAGAGCATCAGATAGCCGATCCTTATTCGTCCATTGGGCATCGCCAAATATTCCATAGAGGGCTTCAGGATTCGCATTCTCTATACATCTCATTGCTTTCTGTAGGGCAACCCCAACATTGGTAGTTATCTTCCGGACTTCGGAAAAGTGACAATCCGGTGGGATCTGAAATCCATAATTTTGGGGGAACAAGGCATATTCCTCATCACCACCGGATTCTTTTAAAGCTGCCTGATATTCTTCATCATGAACATCGCAAATACGCTTGAAAAAGAGAAGGGGAAAGACATAGGTTTTAAAGTCGGCTGCATCAACCGGTCCACGAAGGATATTTGCAGCTTCCCAGAGATGAGATTCGAGTTGGGAGAGTGATATTGATTGACCAGACATTCGTTCTGATAAATGATTTGATGTAAAATACTATTAGTACACCTATTTTGAATTGAGAGAATGGTTGTAGCTAATTAGTGAATTATTTCTTTTTTAAATCTCCACTTTTTTTCCCTCCAAAAAGTAGAAAAGACACTCCTAAAACTTATACTACTGCTTTTTCCCTCCAGCTCTGAATACAAAATCGCTCTTTACCACTGGTTTCCCCCATCGAGGATACATAATATTGGCCATATTCTTCTATTTTTTTAGGGGAAGCGATAGAAAGGTTGATAGATTTATCGTGGCGATCTCATCCCCCTCCTCCATTAAAAAAAAAGAATCACTCATCCTGACTGCAACCAAAATACTCACCCTAGTCATCACCTTCTGCTCCCAATCCTCCTCTTCTCCAACCTCCGAACATCAGATTTTGAAACCGGGTTTAATCCATTCCTCGCCTAGTGGTAGCTAATATGTACTGCTGCTCTTCTCATCCTCTGACCACATCCCCGAGATCACCAATCCAACCTCCCGGTCCCAGATGTAG
>CAYWHV010000524.1:0-2146 GCA_964458045.1 uncultured Methanospirillum sp. | reverse complement strand
GAGATGATCGAGATCCCCCTCCGCTATCCCAAGGTCTTTGAAAGACTGGGGATCGATCCTCCCAAAGGAGTGCTCCTGTACGGGCCTCCGGGGACGGGAAAAACTCTGCTTGCACGGGCGGTGGCAAGTGAGGTTGACGCACACTTCGTTCCCCTCTCCGGGCCCGAAGTGATGAGTAAATATTACGGGGATTCAGAAAAGAAAATACGGGAAATATTTGATAATGCCCGGGATAAGTCTCCTTCCATCATCTTTATTGATGAAATCGACTCTATCGCTCCCAAAAGACAGGAAACGGCTGGTGAGGTTGAACGGCGCGTAACTGCACAACTGCTCACCATGATGGACGGTCTCGCCTCACGTGGGCAGGTTGTTGTTATTGCTGCAACCAATATTCCGGATGCGATTGATCCTGCTTTACGCCGTGGAGGGCGGTTTGACCGGGAGATAGAGATTGGAATCCCTGACCGGGTCGGAAGACTGGAGATCTATCATGTTCATACCCGGACAATGCCCCTGGCTCCTGATGTAGAACTTGAATCCTATGCTGAACTGAGTTATGGATTTGTAGGCGCTGATATCGCACTCCACTGCAAGGAGGCTGCCATGCATGCACTCCGTGGCATCATGTCCCAGATGAAAGAAGGCCAGGAAGTCCCTGCAGAAGTGATAGACAACCTGGTGATCTCTCATCGGGACTTCACAGAAGCCCGCAAGTCAGTAGAACCTTCCGCGATGAGGGAATTATATGTTGAAATCCCCGAAATTCCCTGGGACATGGCAGCCGGTCTTGACAGGGTAAAATACGAGATCGAAAAAGTTATTGAATGGCCAATAAAGCGAAAGGAGGCCTTTGAAAAACTTCGGATAAAACCTCCGAAAGGGATTCTCCTCTTCGGCCCTCCGGGAACAGGAAAAACTCTCCTCGCCAAAGCAATTGCAGCCAAATCAAAGATGAATTTCATCTCGATCAAAGGTCCGGAGTTACTCTCAAAATGGGTCGGGGATTCAGAAAAACAGGTTCGGGAAGCATTCAGAAAAGCCCGGCAGTCTGCTCCGGCGATCATCTTTTTTGATGAAATTGATGCCCTCGTTCAGAAGCGGGGAGGACAGTCAGGAACATCACGGGTTGGGGAGAGTGTTCTCTCACAGATTCTGACTGAAATGGATGGCATCGAAGAATTAAAGGATGTCATCGTTCTTGCAGCAACAAACCGACCGGATATGCTTGATCCTGCCATCCTCAGACCCGGCAGACTTGAAAAGCACATTTATGTACCAGCACCGGATAAAACTGCACGGGCGGCAATTCTTGAGTTATATTCTGCAGATATCTGGGATTTATTTGATGACTCACAAACACCAGACGGCCTTGCAGACCGGATGCAGTATTATGTTGGTGCTGATATCCAGGCCTTTGTCCGTGAACTGAAACTCATCGTACTTGAGGAAATTTTCTCCCGGGTTTCCGATCCTCAGGATCTGTCTCCGGTTCGAATTCATGAAGAACATATCTGCCGGGCTCTTGAAACCGTTCAGGGCACTCTTGGTAATAAAACCCTCGAGATGTTTGAGATTGGAGGATGGGAGATCCTGTATCCGCGGTCCCGTCGGGAAATTCTGATGAGAGCGGCTATGGTTATCAACAGGGCTGATAAGCAGGCACTGATTCATCCTCTCCCTGGATCAATCGCCGACTCACTATCAGAACTTCGTGATCTGACATTCTGGCAGGAGAAGAAATATGACCGGATAATCGAACTTAGCACAGAAATTGATACATTTCTTCTCTCCCTATAATTCGTCAGGTATAAAGAATCCATCGTTTCTTAATTTTTTTCCTATTAAAGCGCTTTTATTTTACCCTGATATCAATTCTTTTGATTCTTACGATTTAGAGAATAATAGAAAAATTGTGAGGGAAACTACAGATCATTTACAAATAGTTTTATATATTTAGAATCAATAACTTATGGTTAGCAACGTTATCTTATGAGGATACCATGACAACCAATCGTGAAAGTATTGTAATTGTTCAGGAAGCTCCGGTACAGGACAAGGGAAAAGATATTGCAAGATTATCCTGGGATTCGATGGAAAAACTGGGTCTGTCTCGTGGTGACGTGATCGAGATTGAAGGAGTTGA
>CAYWHV010000523.1:0-2152 GCA_964458045.1 uncultured Methanospirillum sp. | reverse complement strand
AAAGGAAGATATTGCGTATATCCGGTCTCTCAATCTCTTTGATGAAGCCTTCCTTGCCTGGCTATCAGACTGGAGATTTGATGGTTCAGTCCATGCAGTCGATGAAGGGTCGGTTGTTTTTCCTGGAGGGCCGGTATTCAGGGTGAGCGGGCCAATTGGATCCTGCCAACTGGTTGAGACGGCCCTTTTAAATCTTATCAATTTTTCTTCTCTCATCGCAACGAAAGCAGCCCGCATCTGTCTGATCGCAGGGTTTGATACGGTCATGGAGTTTGGGGCCAGAAGAGCCCAGGGTCCGGACGGTGCGTTGTCAGCATCCCGTGCTGCATATATTGGTGGGTGTATGGGGACATCGAACGTTGAAGCGGGGAAGATGTTTGGCATCCCGGTGAAAGGAACCCATGCCCATTCGTATGTCATGTCATACCATTCTGAACTGGATGCATTCAGACGGTATGCAGAAGTTTTTCCCCATGCAACCGTCCTTCTGGTTGATACCTATGACACCATTCACAGTGGTATGGTGCATGCGATAGAGGTCGGGCAGGAGATGAAAAGACAAGGCCAGACTCTGGCCGGTGTAAGGCTTGACAGTGGTGATATGTTCTCTCTCTCGAAACAGGCACGGAAGATGCTTGACGATGCAGGACTTTCTGATACGAAGATTGTCGCGTCCGGAGATCTTGATGAGTACAGTATTCATGCACTCAAAGAGCAGGGTGCTCCCATTGATCTCTACGGGGTTGGGACCCGGCTTGTCACCGGTCATGAATCACCTGCCATTGCCGGAGTCTATAAGTTATCAGCAATAGAGCACACTCCCGGCAGCTGTGAGATGCGGATGAAGGTTACTGACCACACCGACAAGACGTCGCTTCCCGGTATCAAGCAGGTGTACCGCTCATTTGATGCCGATGGAATGATGGCCGGAGACTGTATTGAACTTGAGTCTGCCGGCTTTGATGTTCCCGGCTCTGTACCATTGCTCACCCCTGCTCTGTGTGATGGAACGATGGTTCGCCAGGCACGTGCATTACCAGATATCAGAGATAGTGTAATTCGAGCATTGCACACGATACCGCCTGAGGTGGTCAGACTAATGAAGCCATCCAGGTATCCGGTATCGTTTGGGCCGGCTCTTACCGAGGCCAGGGAAAAAATGGTACGTGGATATTCCGGTTAACCCGGATACCTATCCACACTTATTCTACAATCATATTTTCAGAAAACCGGTCTTCAGTTGCAAGCAGGAATTCTGAAGACATGTGCAGGCAGTCTTTCGGACAGATGTCATTACACTGACTGCAGAAGATACACTGGGTAACCCAGATCCTGATTCTCTTTGTCTCCGGAATAAATTCAATCGCATTCGCCGGACAGACTCTGATACACATTTTACATCCGATACAGGTATTCCGGTCATACAGGATCTTTCCCCGGTATTTCACCGGTGTTGGGATCGGCGGATGAATTGTTGCCTTTCCTGCAGCAACCGACTCCAGAAATCCGGTAATCGTTGGGGGCAGGTTTTTTGCCGGGAAGAAATTGGTTGCCGGCTTTTTAAAGAGCTGGCGGAGCACCATCGGAACGGAGGGGAGTTTAATCATGCCAGACACCCCCCGAAGAGGAAGCTTCCGTCAAGAATGATAAGAAACATCCCGATAAGACCGATGGTCGTCAGCCATCCCCAGTACAGGGATACAACGGTATTGATCCTGAACCGTGCCATAACCACCCGGACGAGTGATACAGAGAAGAACATCACCACAATCACCTTCAGGAGGAAGAAGATCAGGTCAACTCCTGCTGCCATGACTCCCGACATTCCGATGAACGGAGAGAGATTCCACGGGAAGAAGAGCAGCACGGCAAGGCCTGCCATCGCCACCAGTTTTGCCGCCATGGAGAGGGAGAAGAGGGCAAGGTTTCGTCCCGAGTACTCGACCAGAAGCCCGCCGCACAGTTCTGTCTCTGCTTCCGGGGTATCACAGGGGATCCGGGATAGTTCAGCAGGGGTGACCCAGGCAAGCACAATAAGCAGGAGGATACAGCCGATGATCCCGACCGGTCCGACAACCGTCCAGATGGGATTTGCAGCCAGTGTGTTCACAGAGAATGGCATGACTAATCCTGCGACAGCAAGTCTCCAGGC
>CAYWHV010000522.1:0-2158 GCA_964458045.1 uncultured Methanospirillum sp. | reverse complement strand
GAGTGCAAAATGACGAAGAGAATCCATCTTCAGAATATCATCATATTCGAGATTTACTGTTGTATCAGCAGAAACAGCCGGAAATATTATTGTTCCACAGCTGATTATTGCCATCAGGATAAAAATTACGTTCAGTCTTGACATACCATGCACCTCGGTTTCACGATAATTCGATAAGTTCCACCCTACCCTCTTGTGGAGTAATAAATTACTACTCAATCATGGTATCATTTATAGGTATCGGGTATAGGAGTATCATTCCTGAAACCATACTAACCAGATTCGGCCAAATATGGTTCAGACATACGAAAAATAGGAATATAAAAGGATAATAAACCCCAGAATAAAGAAAGAATCAGTTCAGAAGAGGAATGGAATATGATGCAGAATTAAACAACTTCATATTCAAAATTTTTTATATTCCGCTCATTGGGCTCAAAAATAATCCCCACTGCAATTTTTCTTCTCGAGTCCATAGCATACTTTTCCAGATATCCCCGTGTTTTGATCTGTTCCAAGGGTGTGGCATCACCAGATCTATCGATGCCACGGACCTTGAACTCAAACACCCAGATTGCTGATTTTGTTTTCACGGTTAGATCGATACGACCCTTGTTAGAGGTATCTTCGGGGATAACCTCGTATCCAAGACTAGCAAAGGCTGTGTAGACGACACTGGCATAGTACCCTTCATATCGTGAAACCGGATTGTTACGGTACCAGTCATGGGGAATAGAGGCAAATAACGAATGAAAGACAGACTCTAGATGAGATGGTTCACCTGACTCCAAAACATCATACAGGGCATCCCGAAGTGGATTTGGATCATATCCACAGAGAAATTCTGACAAGAGATAACTGAACGATGTTCGAACCTCATTATTCGGATATCCAAGAGTACACCAAAAACCCCTGACCGGATCAGAAGACCAGGACTTAATCGTCAGATATCCTGCCTGAAAAAGAAGACTTTCAGTCCGAATCCGCTCAGGTTCAAAGGATCGGAGGAGGTCATCCCCTGCAACCAGCCCATCGTATTCTGCTGGGAACCGTGGGTTTTTTTGCCATTGAGTAATAAGAAAGGTCGGCGTTCCTGTCTCAAACCAGTACGAACGATAGATACCTTTCGAGAAAAGAAGAAGGATGTCAAATGGATTGTATACAGATTCTCCAGTCCATGAATACCCATTGTACCACAACTTTACTGCATCAGAATCGAATTGGAAAAAATAATCGGAAAACACTGTTTCAAGATCTCTTTGCGTATACCCGCAGAGTGATGAGTATTTTTCATCAAGGGTAATATCATTCAGGTTATTCAGACCAGAGAATATACCGGTCTTTGAAAACCGTGAAACTCCGGTAAGAAAAACAAAATGAAGATATTCATCAAGGGGTTTAATTGAACTGTAGAAATCCTTGAGAGTATCCCGCATTTTTAACGCAACTGACGTGTATTCAAGATTATCAAGAATTGGCTTGTCATATTCATCGATCAATATGACTACCTTCCTTTTCGAATGAAATGCAATATCCCTGACTATATAGAGAAGTCTCTCTCCAGGCGATCCTTCGGTCCGTTGAAGGTTGAACTCTTCTTCCCATGAGTTAAGGAGGCGATGAAGACGCTGAACAAGTTCATCAGCGGTTTTCGTTGTTCCTCCTGCATGATCAATTCGAAGAATTGGATAACACGTAGAAAAATCCCATCCGGCGTTATCGCTTGCCAGATATAATCCATTAAATAAATCCTTCTGCCCGGAAAAAGCACATGCCAGAGTGTCCAGAAAAAGACTCTTTCCAAACCGACGGGGTCGAGATAAAAAGTAATATTTTCCTGAAGAAACAAGATCCGCCAGGAATGGGGTTTTATCAACATATGCATAGCCACCGGTACGTATTTCGGAAAAAGACTGGATACCGATAGGAAGTTTATGGAGTGCCATGCAAGTAATGGATCATATAGAAAGTCTGAGATATATATCAGCTTGCAATGAAGACCCCAAACTCAATAGCGTACATGGAGCCGAAAATTTCTGTACCCAATTTGGTTTATAATAAAAAACTAAATGAAGCTGTAAAAATCAGGGAGATGGTCAGTATCCTGAAACCAACGTCCCAATCCGGTCAACAAACTGCTGATATTCTCCAAGACTTC
>CAYWHV010000521.1:0-2158 GCA_964458045.1 uncultured Methanospirillum sp. | reverse complement strand
AGCCGGAATGAAACGATATCAATGGGAAGATGAATTAGGTAAACGAAACATTTCTCGCCATTATAATCTGGAAAATTTAGAGGAAGACTTTTCCTATGTTTTTCATAACAAGTGATTCTTCGCCATTAATAAGTCTGGCATCAATATACTATTTTTTATTTGTAAACAGAATGCCTGGGTCCGATCCTTAATATCAATACACTCTCCTGATGTATTGAGTAGATCACTCTCCAATCACCAATGCGAAGTTTAAACATTCCTTTGAATTGCCCGGCCAGAGCCTCACCAATTTCTGGATCATTTACTAATTTGGATTCTATTTCACGGATGATACGTTCTACAGAATTTTTATCGATTTTTTTCAGATCTTTGAGAACAGAACGTTTGTAGTTAATCTGAAATATCAAGAGCCACCCTCAGATCATGAGCGGAAATAATATCATCGTCCTTGTCCTGCAAGCGGTCAAGTGCAACTAGGTAATCTGCATATTCGGAAATATACATCTCCATTGCCTTTTTGATGAGATATCCCCTTGAGCGATCCAGAGTATTTGCCAATTCATCGATCTGAAAAGCAAGAGTATCCGGAACCCTTACAGTGATGCTTGTGGTCATAACGATTACAATGTAATCATATGAATTGTTGCAATTTATACCTATTCATGATGAAAAATTATTGAGGTTTTCAATGCAACTGCTCAATTTTAAATGAAATGGTCAATTTTTGGATAAAATAATGATAGTATCGAATGAAATTCTTTTCAGCAACAATGATTTCTTATAGTTCATACTTACCATCACTAGACCTCATCCACCACAACACACCGATCCCCGGCAAAGACCAGTACCCACCGCTTCAGATTCGGAATTGCTGATAGTTCGGGTGAGGAGACATATCGACTGAGCTGGTCCCGCCCGGCCTGTACCACCTGCTCAATCTTCTCCGGTGATGCATCAGCCATCTTTAGATATTTCAATTCAAATATAGCATAATAATCTGGATGCCAGGGATCCCTTTTTAAGAGGGCAATATCGATATACCCTTCATTCACCTCATACTCAGATTTTACCAGATAGAGGTTACTCATGTTTGCAAAAGTGAATAGGACAACTTTGATATACTTCTCGTCAAACCCAATGTAATCACGGTTCGAGAATGCATGAAGAAGGTCCTCTATCAATCCGACGAGTTTAACACACCTGCCCTCGTAACCGATCTCCCGCATGGCGGAACGTATCTTGTCTGGTTCAAGGTCAAAAGAGCCCTCCTCGGCGATGAATCGGGTGAAGAGATCGAAGTACAGGCCCTTAATGACATAATTTGGAATCTTAAGGGATACCTCACCCGGAATCGGTTTATTAATCGTAAGCAGACCGAGATAGAAGAGGAGAGAAATGAAATCATCACGGGTAAACTCCTTCTCCATGGAGAACTGAGCTGTTATCTGTGCCATAACCTCTCCTTTATACACGATATCCTTAAGCACAGCAATATTACTCATCGGGGATTTAATCTCAAGCAGTCTTCCAATCTTCCCGTAATCGCTGGCAATATTCATATCCAGCAACTGCTCAGGTGGCTGCCCATTTTCTCTGATACTACTAAGGTAATAGAGGATCATATCACTGTTAAAAACCCGAGTTTCACCCATCTCGCTAAATAAATAACCATTATAATATTGACGCATGGTTGGAAGGTTCTCAAAAGTTTCTTCCCCTGGGACAGTCTCTTCCAATAGCCCAATAACTTCCTGCTCAGTAAATCCCATCATTCCATTCAATTTGGGATTTCGGGTCAGGTTCGAACTGATATTAAAACCCGAAGTCAGACTGTCAAGGGTTACAGGTGATACCCCGGTTGCAAAGATCCTGGCAACAAATGTTTGAGTTCCAATCTTCAGTGCCTCATACCATTTCCTGATAAAACCCTGCCGACTGATTGTCTCCTGAAAGAGATTAAGGTTAAAACTCAGTAGTTCATTTGCAAAGTGGTCATACTCATCAATAATGACAAATACCTTCCCATTCATTATGGAGGGAAGCCGGGAGAAGAAGCCGGCAAGCAAATCCGCAGGAGAGCCGGATGGGGAGAGAGAGAATGATAGATCGTACCGGTTCAAGAAATATTCTAAGGAATCACGAATCCTAGCTGTAAAAC
>CAYWHV010000520.1:0-2160 GCA_964458045.1 uncultured Methanospirillum sp. | reverse complement strand
TAAATCTATTCATCAGCAGATTACAGAGTCCGGGATAAAAATCGGGTATTCATCCATAAAGAGAATCGTGCATTCGGCAAGAGAAGAGTCAATGGATCACGAATCCGGGAAATGATTCGGTATTATATGGACTTACTTACTTCTTTTGATATCGTGTGATATATGCATGTGTCGATTCAATAGATTCAAGAAGTATCGGTGTTGTATCCAGCAGATCATGAAACAATTGAATAATCTCGCTGTGCTGGTATTCATGCACTATGGTATTTCTGATCTCCCTGATTGTCCGAACCTCATGTGCAGATTCAATATATCCCATCTTTTCTGCCCGGTTAATCCGGTCCAGAACACTCCCGCCAGGTTCAACATCTGCTGGATGAGAATATCACTCGAATGGGCAAATCTACTACTCAACGCTTCGAATGTGTCCATCTCTTCAATGGAGTATGCTGATTTTTTCCCAATTCCTGAGCATATCTGATATGAATGCAAGAGCCATTCTTTGCTCTCCTGCAGGTATGAATCTGTCTGAATAAGAAGATCACGAGCATCAGTCTGGTTCATAGTTCAATTCCTTCTCTCATAGCAATTCGAGCGAAGGGAGTTTTTGGTTCTGGTTCAATAAGGATATCGATCTTTTGTTCGCCCAGATTATCTTCAAGAGCGATTCGGATATTGCGTTTTTCCTTTCCTGAAATTTTGTTTGAAATGATGAAGAGGTCTATATCCCCTCCTTTTTGAGAATCATCGGTCCTTGAACCAAAAAGGATAACCCGGGCGGAGGGATCAAACGAATATATCGTTTTTTTAATGAGCGATACCTCACCTTCGGATAATCTCATCTCAATACATATTACTGCTTGATCGTATTGATTTTTTATCAAAATCGATAAAACAGGGGAGAAGGTTAAATATAGTTATCCATGTATGGGAGGTATATTTTTACCAAATCGTATTCGAAGGACAATCCACTCTTCCAAAACAGAAAAAAGGACTTTTTTGCACTCCTCAAGTGAATTGCCTGTTTCCCAGACACCGGGTAATGAAGGGATTTCTCCATAATATGGTTCAATATCTTCAATAACTTCGAATTTTGCTGTGGATAATGCAGCGATTATGTACTCATTCAGCATGATCTATCGATTCTGTTTAGATTTATGAAGGATTGACATGTTTTTATTTTCTTCGTTTTATGTGAAATTTATCCTGTCATCTGGTGGAAAAATCCAGCCCCAGAAGCACTTAATATCCTCCCTTACAGATATAAGAGCTATCTGGTCACATCCCAGGAAATAATTCGGATATTATATGCAGTTTTCACTTTATGCCGGCCTTCTTCTCCTATCCTCCCTGATATCAGTTGCCCTGGCCGGTTATGCTTCTCACCGCCCATCTGACAAGGTCATGCGGGCTTTTTTGTATTTCATGCTCGGGGTCTTCTGTTGGTCATGCACTTATTTCTTTGAAGCTATCTCAACCTCGATTGAGTTTAAGGTATTCTGGTCGGTTGTTTCGGTTATAGACCTGGTGGTTCCGGTACTCTTTCTCTATTTTGTCCTCCAGTTCACCCGGAATGGAGACCGGATTCCAAGGAAGGCCGTGTATCTTCTTTTGATCATACCAATTATCAGCTTCATTCTTTCTGCAACCTTCCCAATTCATGGTCTTATCTGGCCGGAGATTTACCTTGTCGATACCATCCTGGCGGGGATATCTCTCTTTTATGTTCATGGAGCCTGGTACTGGGTGGAGATCATCTATAGTCTCCTGCTTTATTTTGCCGCTGCCGGTGTGCTGCTTCATACGGTGATACGGTCAGCCCCGGTATATGCCGTGCAGATGTGGCTGGTATTTGTCAGTTCACTCTTTCCCGTCATCTCAAGCCTGCTCTATGCTTTTGCCTCACCAATATTCTTTGGAATTGATTTTACTCCCATATCCTTCACTTTGACCGGTCTTGTCCTCATCTATGCAATTACCCGGCACCTGCTCTTTGATCTGATTCCGATTGCTCATGAACAGATCATCATGGATATGCAGGAAGGGGTGATCGTGATCGATGAACAGGACCGGATAGTGGAATTGAATCCTGCAGCCATGCAACTCCTCCCGGTGACCCCTTCTGTCGTGGGAAAGCATATTTCAACTCTCTCACCCCTC
>CAYWHV010000519.1:0-2165 GCA_964458045.1 uncultured Methanospirillum sp. | reverse complement strand
TCAGGCCCAGAAGCAATACTGCCAAAAACCCTTTCATATGATATAGTCACATCATTATCCAGATATAATTTTCTCTCTTTATTAGTACAGATATTCCAAAAAAACGAAAAATCAGATCCTTTCAAATCGACAGGATCATTGTTTTTTAGGAACTGAAATATTTGTATTCCTAATTCATCAGGATTATATCTATTTTGAAAAATAGAGACATAATCAAATTTAACTGAAGAATACTGTAAGGATAAAGCAGATATCATCATTCACAAGGTTGTCATTCGTATAATCCCGATTATCTTACTTTTGTACATCATCAATTTCATCAACCGGGTAAACCTTGGGTTTGCTACCCTGTCTATGAACCAGGAGCTGGGTATCACACCGATGGTTTTTGGTTTCGTTTCAGGAATTTTCTTTCTTGGATATATTCTCTTTGAATACCCCAGTAACCGGATGATGGAACGGTGGGGGGCAAAGATCTGGCTCCCCCGGATTCTCATTTCATGGGGGATACGTGGATCTCCGGCCCCTATTCGTTCAAAAGGAGAGATATGGCACAGTTATTCTGTACGAGCCTGAATGCTCGTATCGGTAACCGGATGAATAACCGGAACATCAAATCGTCCCCTCATTCCGAGTGCCAGAAGAGCAATCATAATTCCAAACAGACCGGAGAGAATAAACACGATATGAAGATTTGAAACCGAGAGAACAATCCCGAGCACAATCGGAGAAAGACTCATCCCAACATATTTCATGCAGGTATGAAGAGACAAAATTCCTCCCTTTTCATGAGGAGGCGTTACATGAATGATCTGTGCATCAATACCAGTCTGAGCTAGTCCGTATCCTGCTCCAAATATGACAAGGAAAAGAAATACTGATACGACAGAATCTGCAAAGGACAGACATACTATTGATCCCCCGACCAGTAGAAACCCGGTTATAATTACCCTGATTACTGAAAACCGTCGTGCGAGGGTGCTTACCTGGGAAGCAAAGAGAACTACGGCTATTCCTTCTACCGCAAGCATCAGGCCGGATTCTCCGGATGAAAACCCGAACATATCCTTGAGCATGAATGGGACATAAATTATCACTGAATAGAGAATGAAAAAGGTTGCAAAGCCCATAAACACGGTGAAGAAGATCTGAACTGATTTGAGTGATGATAGTGCGGTTCCAATACCTCGATGGACCGTAGTCTGATGCTGATCCCTGGTCTCCGGTAGAGAGGCTATCACCACAAGAGTAAACGGAAGTGAGAGAGCATAAAAGAGAAATGGATAATTCCAGCCCGGATGAGCAAGCATCCCTCCGATAAGAGGGGCAGAGATGGCACCAACTGCCAGAGACATACTCATTTTACTTATCGCCTGCATACTTTCATATCCCTTATACACATCCCCGATGATAAGGAATGCCAGTGTCATCATCCCGGCTATTCCGCATCCCTGGACAAACCGGAGAATGAGAAGAGATACAAAATCAGTGATGAAAAAACTTGCAATACCGGTAATACCATAGAGAATGAGACTTGGGACCAGGATCTTTTTCCGATCTATCCGGTCAATGAAATGGCTGATTACCAGAGTACTGAGTGCTGTAGAGAACGTATAGACAGACATCAAAAGACCAATGGCCTGTGTTGTGGTATGGAGAGGCTGTACCATTTCAGGAAGTACAGGTGCCAGAAGAGCTCCTCCTGCCATGGCAAGATATCCGGTAATACACAATATATAGAGATGAAATTTCTTAAATGTCATAAATTCGTCAGTTAATGTTTCAATTGAGCGACGATGTTTTTCTTCATGATATGAAGAGAACGTGCAATACAATCCCGTTCATCCTGGTCCAGGGAATGTAAAAAAATGTCTTCCAGTCTTTGGGCTATTGCTAAAATGTCAGGTTCAATTGCTTTTCCCCGGTTGGTTAAACAAACACGATACGAACGCTTATCATACTCATCCCGTTCCCTGGTGACATATCCTTCCTCAATCAGTTTTTGGATAGCCCTGGTTACCGCAGCTTTATCGACGTTTACGGATCGTGCCAGTGATTCCTGGTTTATTCCATCGTTTTTGAAGAGAAGAAACAAGAGGTGTAGCTGTCCTGCCTTCAGATGGTAGGATTTTAGTTCCTTATCCAAAAATATCTGACCATACCGG
>CAYWHV010000518.1:0-2166 GCA_964458045.1 uncultured Methanospirillum sp. | reverse complement strand
CCTGGGGTACTGGTCTGTCTCCCTGATGGCAGTACCGATCCTGCTTCTGGTCTGCAGGCAGAACCGGACTCTCATCGACTGGACCGCCATATACGGGCTCTGCATCCTCAGTATGACCGAGATCCTGTACCTGGTGGAGGAGACGAATCCCGGGTCACGGTATAATACGGTCTTCAAACTCTCTCTTGCTGCCTGGCCGGTTCTCTGGATTGCAGCCACCGGTATGCTGGTAACCCTTGCTGACCGGGCAGGGTTTCTGCAGGCACCCGTCCTCTCCCGTGAGTCGGTGGTTCTCGCTCTATGCGGGGGGATTGTCTGCCTGGCACTGATACTTGCCCCGGTCACCCCTCTTCTCCCTGGCTTCAGTCTTGATGGCCGGGAGTATCTGGAAGTGTACAACCCGGACGATGCACGGATGGTGGAACTGCTTGAAGAGGACCGGTATGCGACAGGACTCGTGGAAGCCGCCGGCAACTATGATTATTACACCCGGGTGGCAACCTTCTCCGGAGTCCCTGCGTTCATCGGGTGGCCGTCAGTGGAGATCCAGTGGGGCCGGGATCCCCGTGCCGTTGCTGAACGCGTTCAGGCCGCGGAGAGGATCTACCGCGATCCTGCGGCCACCTACCCGCTGATGGAGCAGTATCATCTCTCCCATCTGGTCATCGGAGGACAGGAGCTTCAGACATATGGTAACATTTCAGTCAATCCTGCCGGCTTTGAACCCCAGTACCTGGGTTCAGCCGGTACCCTGCTCAGGAGGGTTCAGGTTGTCGCCTGAAAGGGGATCATTCCCCTGCTGTCTGCGTGATGAATACCCAGGGCGGGGTCTGCTGCCCGTCAATGGGGGGTTCTGATCCATGCCGGTCTCTTCAGGCTCCCAGGTTTTCATGCTCGTCTCCTGGCTGACCCTGGTCCTTCTCATGCACCTCGCGGTATGGCCGTCTCTTCGCCTTTTGAGCCGGGATTATGCTCTCCCCCTCTCATTTCCGGTATCCCTCATCCTTTCCACGCTGCTCTCGTGGTATCTTGCGCTTATAGGACTCCCGGTTCATCTGGTGCTGGTCCCCCTGGTGGTGCTGGAAAATATTTTGTATCTATTCTAGTTGATGACGGAAAAGAATTGCCTAAGAAAGTAAAAATTGAAAAAGCAATAGGAATTGATTTAGGAATTAAAACATTTGCTACAATATCAACAGGTGAAAAAATTGATAATCCAAGACATTTAAACAAATCACTTGGAAGATTGAAAGTATTACAAAGAAGATTAAGTAAAAAACAAAAAGGAAGTAAAAATAGTATAAAAGCTAAACAAAAAGTTGCCTTATTAAGTGAAAAAATATCCAATCAAAGAAAAGACTTTTTACATAAGTTGTCTACAAGATTAGTTAGTGAGAACCAAGCTATCTGTCTTGAAGACTTAAATGTATCAGGTATGATGAAAAATCATAATCTAGCACGACACATACAAGACTGTGGGTGGAGTGAATTTGTTAGGCAATTAGAATATAAATCAGAATGGTCTGGTAAACATATATTCAAAATTGGTCGTTTCCAACCATCTAGTAAGATTTGTAGTTGCGGTGCTATTAATCACGATTTGAAACTATCTGATAGAGTGTGGACTTGTAAAGTATGTGGTTTAACCCACGATAGAGATATATTAGCAAGTCAAAATATATTAAAATTTTCAGGGCAGGGATTGTCCGATGTGTCTGTGGAGATACCACAATAGTGAATCTATGAAACAGAAAGATATTAATATCAGTCCAAAAGATAGAATAATAAAAGATTTTGATAAATTAGAAGTTTGTTATGCTGGTGATAAATATATTAGTAGTTGGTGTGAACCGTTGGATTTAACTGAAGATGAAGAAAAGGTAATTAAACAATTCCTTATCAAATCAATCAAAGAAGTCCAAGAAGAAACTAGAAATGAAATTATTGATAAAATTTTTGAACACGATATTGGAGAAGATGGAATTTGTAAAAACTGTGGAAAATTTATTACCTATCAAGGGTATTGTATCCAACATAAATATCAAAAATTAAAAGATAAGTTATCTATTACCAATAAGGAGAAATAAATATGACAAAATTACAAACAGATGGAAAGAAAGATTATTTATTAAATATAAAAATATGAGTATAAAATTAAATGTAGCA
>CAYWHV010000517.1:0-2174 GCA_964458045.1 uncultured Methanospirillum sp. | reverse complement strand
AGAGGTCATATGAGTCCCTTCTAAACCGATGTTCCCGACTCTGAAAAAATTGGGTGACTCGTTTCGACTGGAACCAGAGTCCTCGTCTGCTCTTTGCCCTTTGCTCCTTCGAATTTTCCTTTTTCAACGTTCGTTTGTCAACTGTTGGAGTCGGGTTCTATCCTATTTTCGTTTCGTTAACTGGCCTCCATCACCGCCATTCTTAACCGGCTATCATCGCTTACTCTCCGGGAGGGTATTTGTATCAGGCTTTTCCTGCATTCCCCGGATTTTCCCGTGTATCAGCATTAAGGTATTGATGAATATCATTCGGTCAGACCTGACAGATGAGATGATATCAAGTGTGACCGCTTCACCGTTGATGGGTGACCGAGAGGATTGGGATGAATGGATCAGGAGTTATTGAGCTGCATCCGGGGAGCGGTTGCTGACATAGCCCACAGATTTAGGGTTACACGTCAGACAGCGTCATGGAATTTGAGTAAAGTTAAAACGATGACTGATAAGAGGATTCTAGCAGGGAGGTGAAATTGAAAAGTGCGAAATTTTCTAATTCCTCTCAATAAATTCTACTTTCAGTCTCCTGTAAAAATTGAATCAAATACAATAGGTGATTTTATCAAGAAAAATTTTTATATATTGTGAGAAGAGGATGAATCATCTTCATCCCTCATTTTTTGACGTTCAAGAAGGGACTTCAGAACAAATTCGCGGTCGTTCGGTAACCATTGATGGCGTTCTTTTGTGTAATCGCCAGATCCGTGTTCAAAACTTGAAATAAACCTAGCCATATCAATTGGGCCAAGAGCCTTCGATAATGCCTCTATCCCTTCTCGTCGGATTTCACTAATAGTCTTCATGATTCACCTCCATGAGCCAGTTCACAGGATTGGAAACATAGAATCCCGATTGTGGATTTTTTGATATAATATTTATTATATGATCATCTGTTGTCAAAAAAGTTGCATGAGCTATCCTGGCACATGCACAATGAAGAGCATCAAAAAGATGCATTCCTAATTGCTCAAAGACATTCGCTTGAGAGATAATATCTGAATCTATTGGGATATATTCTTGGATGAGTTCAATATAATTAGATACCGCCGTTTTTCGTTCATACTCCAGTATGTAAGATATCTCTTCATCAATGACAACACTCCCAATTAATGTGTGTTTTCCATTTTTACATAAATCAAGAATTGCTAGTACTGCATCTACTTCAAGGCTTATTCGTTCATGTGTTTTATTATCAAATGGTCTGCAATAACAACAGACATCTAAATATACTCTCATATTCGCACGTCTTTGAAAGAGGGGGCCTTTTCTTTTCTATTATTGATATCTGTTTTATTATGCTAATAATTTCATCTTTGTTGTCGCCCTCTGCTCCTTCATCATTTCCTTCTTCAACCTTCGTTGTTCAGTTGTAGATGCCGGGTTCGATCCCATCCTTGGCTGGGTAGTGGTCAACTGTATCGATGCCCCCATATCTGCTGGCCCTCTGATCTTCCGGAGAAATAGTCCTGGGATCATCCTTGGCTTTCGGGTGGGGAGTCCTTATCATCTTCACCGGGATTAGGGCCGTTTTTAATAGTGCATATTCCCCAATCAGATCCCATACGTCTGCAGATGATCATCAAGAAGATCAAGGTATCGGGCATAGATCTCAATCTCATCCGCCAATCGTGTGGTCGCCTGAATAAGCCCTGGAAAGTAAATATCCGGCGTTATCTCTCCACAGAACGTATCGGCATAATCAGACAGCATATCTTCTATCCTCTGAGAGATCTCCTGCTTTCTCTGCCTGATACAATCAGGACCGGGCTCATCATCGGGTGGCATTAAATACTGTTTTTCTGCCCGGAAAAAAGAGGAGGGACGATCATCCCCATTCATCTGCTTCGTCCTGCAAGACCGACTACCCAGAATTCTTCGTCATCACCCTGCTCATGTGAGAATATCTCCTGAACCTTGAGTTTTCGAATCTGCCACACCCAGAGAAGTGTGGCACTCATAAAGGATATGACCGACAATCCTATCGATACAGCCGGAATTACATACTCAAATCCCATCATATACCTTAAACTCCATCTCCTCCGTCATGTTCAGATCACCGAGTGCATCTGATGCATGATTCATCACCTGGCTTCCATCATCACTCTCTGCCCTGGTCA
>CAYWHV010000516.1:0-2181 GCA_964458045.1 uncultured Methanospirillum sp. | reverse complement strand
GCAATGACAATATTGTGAACATGCTGAACCGGTGAGTCTGACATGAGCAGGCATGCCTGGAGGGGATACACACTCCGGGTCCCTTTCTTGGCGATAATCACAAAACCCCGGGGATCCTTCTGGGCAGCCACATACCGGGTGCATTTATCTTTATCCTTTGAGACTGCTTTCCAGATGTAATCCTGGACCCAGGGATATTTCTCCACCGCCTTTCCAAGGGTCAGGAATTCTATCCCTTCACAATCAGACGTGACATGACAGACATCCTGGTCTTTCTGGAAGAAACTGCCGGAGCGGTTCTTCATCTCAACTTCCAGCCCGGTAAGGGCAAGGCGCCGCTGATCCTCTGACGAGAGATCGGTCATCTGAACTTTTTCAGGCATTTCCACGTTCCCTTCTGATTCCGGTATCCCCGACAGGGAGTGTCTGCCGCCAGGGATGTGGGTTTCTCATTCTTCTGAGATCCAATGGGTAAATACTCCCCGGTACGAGATTCAGACGTGATCCAGCAGGGCCGGAAGGTCAGCAACCGAAGGCAGAACCCAGTCCGGCCGGATAGAGGAGGCTTCAAGGATCTCTCTGCTGCATTTGCCGGTCATGACAAGCACCCCGTTGATACCACACCCCCGGGCTCCTCCGATATCGCTTACGATGTCATCTCCGACCATAAGGGTTTCTCCGGGCTCCACCCCGAGCTGATGAAGTGCCATCTCAAAGAATGCAGAGGAGGGTTTTCCCATCAGGAGAGCCTCTTTTCCGGAGGCATACTCAAGACCGGCAACAAAGGCACCGGCCCCGAGAGAGAGGGAACCGCCATCTTTCCAGAACCGGTCTTTTTCAAGTGCGATCAGGCTGGCACCTCCCATCACGTGCCTGAATGCACGGTTCACCGATTCATAGGTAAACCCGTTCCAGGCATCGCCAACCACAAGGACCGGCGCATCATCAGTGACCGTGATCCCGGCAGCGATGAAATCCTGCCTGAGTTCATCAGTTGTCAGGAGCGTGCAGGAAGTATATCCATTCTCTTTCAGGTATTCGATTGCGGCGATCGCCGGGGTGATGATCAGATCTTCAGTCAGGGGAACCGCGAGGCGGCTGAGACGATCAAGGACTCTGACCCGGTTTTTCCGGGTGCCGTTAGAGATGAACCGGTACGGGATCTCCCTTTTCTGAAGAGAAAGAAGAGCCTCTGAGGCACCGGGTATCGGTTCGGTCCCGGTGAAGAGAACACCGTCAATGTCAAGCAGAACAGCCCTGATACCCATAGTAGTATTCTGACATTTGATAGATAAAGTATATACAGAAGTAGATCGCATATTGTAAGGCATCTGCATCGATGGTCTAGAGGTATGACTTTGGCCTTCCAAGCCAATAGCTCGGGTTCAATTCCCGATCGATGCATTAAACAGTGAATTCAACTCACGGATATCTTTTTTTAGAACCAGAATCATAATCCACATATCTAACGGGTAATCCCGTTTTCACCCAAAACCTTCGCTTCTGCGGCTTTAAAGCCGAATATCAGTCTAATTCCATGAAAGCGGCGGGGACAATATTCAACGGATGAACCCGATCATTTTGGTAACTGCTTTGAAAGTGTGTACCCCGACCTAACTCTCGATATTATTAAATCGATCCATTCTTCAGCCATCCATCTGGATGTGTCTGATTATTCTAACTGAGAAAAAGTTCTTCCTCCAGGAAGAGGATAATACGAATAATGAGTTCTGTTACAATTCAGGAAGTGTACCATAAGCTGCTTTCCATTGAGGAGCACATGGTAACAAAGGAGGAACTCGAACCCCTTATTGACACCATTGAGATCCTTTCCAATCATGAGACCATGCAAAAACTTGCAAAAAGTGATGATGACATAAAAAAAGGAAATGTCAGGTCAATCACTGGCATCAATGATCTCCTGGCTGAATTGGACACTGAATGACCTGGGAATTAATCCGTACGGACACTTTTCTTAAATCCCTAAAGTCATTACGACAGAATGAAGATTTTCTGGATGAACTTAAAAAAATCCTCCTCCGTCTCCAGGAAGATCCACTTCATACCGGGGGATGGTTATCAGGATCATTGAAAGGAAAGAAATCCACCCGGATATCTGGAAAATACCGACTCATCTTCACCCCGGTGGAATCAAAACAGGTTGTATATCTGATTTTAATT
>CAYWHV010000515.1:0-2187 GCA_964458045.1 uncultured Methanospirillum sp. | reverse complement strand
GGAAGAGCAAGGGGCATGTCAAGAATTGCATTGACCGCATCTTTTCCCAAAAAATTGTACCGGGCAAGAGCCTATGCAGCGGGTACCGCAATAAGAATACAGAGAAATGTTGAGATTATTGAGGTTCCAAGACTCATGACTATGGCAAACTGAATCTCAGGGCTTGTTATAGAAGCATACAGAGCATCAGGAGAAGGTTTTGTCACAATGAGGAGCAGTAGAATAATTATAAACAGAGTGAGCAGGATACTGGTTCCAATCGTTGCAGATCTCAGCCAGGAATTTCTCATATCACTCATTTTTTAACCCTTTCCCGATTCCTCAGTTCCTTTGGAGTACTGTTCCATTCGGCAATATCATCCATATGCTGGTTATCCACCCAGCCACACTTTACCTCATCGCGATGGTCAAATTGCCGGACATATGGCTTAATGTCAAGAAGCGGAGTTCCATCCAGTACATCAACACCCGATACCTTCAGAATAGTGTCATCCACTGAAAGTAATTCCATTATTGACATGCCCATCGGATTCGGACGGTTAAAATGTCGTATCGCAAAAATCCCTCTTTCTTTTTCACCGTCCAGGAAGGGTTTTTGAACCAGGTTTTTTCCTGTGGCCCGGTGGAAATAATAAAATGCATAAATATGAGAAAATGAATCTATATCTGCAAGTCCTGCCTTAAATTCATCAAATATTTCTATATATCCAACTGAAGGGTTGAATATTCCCTGAATTGGAGTATTTTCATGTTCGGTGTGTTCAGAATGAATAATTCCGATGGGATGAAAAATAATTTCAGCATCCTTCCATTTTACTCCGTATTCCTTCGATAAACTCATGAGTGGCCTCCAAATAGAGAAAGTCAGAAAAAATTAGAGAAAAATTACGGAGTTAAGCATCCCCGTATTTTGCTAAGGGATAGATCTCAAATTTATATTTTTTATAGATATCTTTTCCTTCATCAGAGGCAACAAAATTCATAAACTTCTCAGCCTCTTCCTTGTTTTCTGAGAATGTCAGAGTTCCGATTGGAACAACATCTACTTTACCAATCTCTTTTGGTATCTCAACAAGTTCCATACTTTCCGGGTTGAAAAGTTCTGTCCAGATAATTGCAGCATCTGCCTGATTCATGGAGACATATACCAGCAGTTCATTGACTGTGCCGGATTTTACGACAATATTCTTCTCTGTTTCATTCCAGAGTTTATTCTTCTCAAGCATCTTCTTTGCTGCTGCTCCAACCGCCGGGCCGGATGGTTCACCAATTGCTACCCTGACACCGGGCCGTACGAGATCCTGAACACCAGTAATGTTGCCAGGGTTTCCTTTCGGGACTGCAATTGCTAACACATGATAGACAATATCCTCAGATTTATCCACATATCCCTTATCCATGGCAGACTGAATATACGAGCGTGCACCAGGCATGTACACATCTCCTTTTTGATATAATTCAATCTGGCTGAGCAACTGGGCAGATCCTCCATAGGTATATTCAATTTTCGTTCCTTCTTTCTCTTCAAATACCTTGGCAATCTCTTCCATCGGTTCTTTCATTCCAGCCCCGCAATAGACAAGAAGAGTCTTGGCAGATGAGGAATTCGTTTCGATGGCCTGCTCTTTCACCGGTTCCTGTGCCTGGTTATCCGACTGATTGCTAGAAGTACATCCACACACAAATAATGTCGCCATTAAGACGAATAAAATACAAAAAATCGAAGGTATCGCCTTCATAAAAGAATGCTTAATTAAGCAATGATAAAGATTACGAAATAACTCTAAAAAATTCAGGGAGAATCAATAATCCTCATTTGTGAATCTATTTTTTATCATTGTGGATAAAGTAGTTTTACAACGATGAATTAGGTATAAACATTTGCCATAACAAATGATATATCAGATATAAGAAAAAAAGTGAGGAAAAAATAGCGCTAGTCGATGAACCTTATCATAATATTTCACATACATTAATTTAATCAGATTATTCTGAATTTAAAAACACATTTATTTTACTAATTATTGTACTCCCCACCATCATTCGTCAAATTCATTACCCCCATCCTGTTATTTTAAAATATATAATTTAATTATAGGAGCCCCATCTAAATTTAAAAAAATGATTATGAGATCCAATAATTCTGACACCGTGTGGATTTTCATCGGTCTTTTAATGAATGATCTG
>CAYWHV010000514.1:0-2193 GCA_964458045.1 uncultured Methanospirillum sp. | reverse complement strand
GAAGCAAAAGGACATCACCGGCCTGGAATCGGATATCATTGAGTCGTTCTTTGAGAAGGACTCCCTGTCTGGCTACTGCAAGGAGATTAATTCCGAATCCTGCCCGGAGATCGATATCTCTCACATTCAAACCCAAAGATGGAGAATCAGCCCTGACCGTGCCCTCCATTAAAATCCGGTCACCTGATTCGATTGTTTCCCGGTCTAACGTGACATGTTCCTCAAGGTGGAATCCGGTTGCATGAAGAAATTTTTTCAGGTCATCAAGAGCTGCCTGAACTATCAGAATATCATCGGCTTTTATCCGTTCATACATGTACGGGACCGGTCGTGCAAATGATCCCCGGATAAGCTGGATAATGGTAATTTTTGCATTGGTTGCCTTGATGATCTCCCGTAGTGCCTTCCCGGCATATTTTGATTCAGGTGGAACTCTGATCTCGGTAAGATAATCATGAATCGTGAAAAAATCATCCCGTGAACCCGGGCCGGTCCGTTTTGGTATCAGTCGCCATCCGATCAGGGCGATAAAGAGAAAAGAAATGAAAGCTACCCCAAGACCGACCGGGGTAAAATCAAACATGGCATAGGCCTGCCCAAGATGTTCCTCCCGGAATGCAGAGATGATAAGATTTGGTGGTGTTCCAATGAGGGTGATCATCCCCCCCAGTTGCGATCCAAATGCCAGGGGGAGCAGAAGGATGGATACTGGGACAAGGCTGGATCGTGCCATTTTAATTCCCACTGGCATGAGCAGGGCAAGAGCTCCCACATTATTCATAAACGCTGAAAGTGTGATAACAAGGCCGGTAAGTGCAGAGACCTGGACGGTTGGCCGTTTTCCAACCTTCATAAGAGCTCCAGCAATCATCTCGACAACACCGGCATTCAGGAGTCCCCGGCTGATCACCAGAACTGCGGCTACAGTGATGACTGCCGGATTTGCAAAACCGGAGAATGTCTGGTTCCAGGGAACCACTCCCAGAATTGCCGATACACACAACGCAAGAAGAGCAACGATGTCATATCGCATCCTCCCATCGATGAAGAGGGCAAGAGAAAGGATGAGGATAACAAAAACGATTATCTGATCAGCTGTTACCGGAATCATTTCTTCTTCCTGATGATATGACTGGTTTGAAAAATCTCTGGTAATATCGGTATGGGGACAAAAATAATTATTGTTATGGTTTGAAAATGGGGATTATACCGGCCAGACCGGCCAGATGACCTTTCCGTACACTTCATTCAGAACCTGGGCCAGTCCGGTGTATATTGCTGAGAACCCACAGATAATTCCCTCTAATCCCGCAATCTGTGTGATAGTCTCAATCCCGGTGATATCACCAAGAGCAAGGAGGAAGAACAGGATAGTCAGGGAGCCAAAGACAAATTGTAATGCTCTGTTCAGTCGTAATGTTCCGATGAACATGATTCCGGTGAATATCCCCCACATGATGAGGTATGAGGCCATGGCGATATTGCCCCCGGTACCGTCCACCAGATCTGCAGCCGGTAACAGAAGCAGCATGACAAGGGATATCCAGAAGAGCCCGTAGGAGAGAAATGCAGTCATACCAAAGGTGTTATTCTTCTTCCACTCCATGATTCCCGCAATAATCTGGGCAGTCCCTCCGTAACATAATCCCATTGCCAGGATCATCGACCCCAGGGTAAATAACCCGGCATTACGCAGGTTCAGAAGGACGGTTGTCATACCAAAACCCAAAAGTCCGAGCGGTGCCGGATTTGCAGTAATTTCTGATACGATCATTGAACCGGTATCACTGGTCTGTGTCATAGTACCTCCAAAGAATAATCCAGTCGGATTGATGAGTGATTATCCTGTAAGGTATAAGAGGATATGGTGAGTTCAGGTGATCTATTGGTAGAAGATTTTTTGCCTGTGCACATCAAATAAATCGAGGGTTCTGAATATGATCTCCGCATGGTGCATCAGGTGTTACAGGTGAACGATACAAAAAGTCCGACAGACCGGGACGGAACAAAGCGACAATATATCAAACCCGGTCTATCTGTCGATATTGTTTTGAAACAGGATCAGAGAAGTGGAAAGAAAACCCGGGGAATCGTCAGGGAGATTCTTACTGGTTCATCATTTCATCCACATGGGATAAAAGTCAGGCTTACGTCTGGTCAGGTCGGCAGGGTTTGTTTTATTCATCCGGATAG
>CAYWHV010000513.1:0-2195 GCA_964458045.1 uncultured Methanospirillum sp. | reverse complement strand
TCCAGGTGCATAATCCCGGCCTTTTCCTTCTCACAGGTTTTTCCAAACCTGAGGCACGACAATTAAGACGGATGGTAAGAGCAAACCTGCTTAATAACTCATGGTCTAATTCATTCCCGGAACTACTTATCCTGACTTTCCATCAACCCTGATTTGGTTATGCCGAAAACTACAATAACTTTTGAGAGATCTCATTACCAAAAAAGAACTCCGCCGGGTTGAACATTCTTGTCAATCCAACGGGTAATTTCATCTCGTACATTCCGGAACAGAGCCTGTTTTTCATTAAGTGTGCCTGTGAATGAAGATGGATCAGTAAATCCCTGGTGGATAGTTCTTTTTCCGCCTGGAAAGACAGGGCAGACGGACTTTGCTCCTTCACAGACCGTTACAACGATATCAATATTTTTATCGAAACATTCAATGAGTGGTTTTGATCGATGATTTGTAATGTCAATTCCAATTTCAGCCATTACTTCAATGGCAAGAGGATGGACGCTTGTAATTTTTGTTCCTGCGCTATATGCAGAATACCGGTCTCCATACTGGTTTTTGAGATACCCCTCGGCCATCTGTGAACGGGCAGAGTTATGGGTACAAATAAACAAAACAGTCGGTTTATTCATGTTACAATTCTTTTTAAATAAACCTTGCAATCATATGATGATTTTCTCTATAGTCTCTATAGGTAGCACATCTCCATCGAAATATTGAACTTCTTATCAGGGAGATAATTTCTACAATGAAAAAGGCCGCTTGCAATTTGAATTGTATGGATCCTGCAATTCCAGCCAAAATCCCCCCTGAAGTTCTTGAACATCTGATGATTGTTGGCGGCCTGGAAGGATTATCAAATCAGATCATGCCCCCCCATGCGGTTTTACAAAATGTCTCTCTTTTTAAAGCTTTATCGGATCCATTTCGAATTAAGATTCTTTCCATGCTTTCAGTCCAGCCACTCTGTGTCTGTATTATTCGGGAATTACTTAGAATATCTGATACCAGACTTTCATACCACCTAAAAAAATTAAGTTCGATGGGATTGATTGAAGGAACATCCCAGGGGAACTGGATCATTTATGAACTCACCGAACTTGGAGTAAAAGCGTTATCCCTGTGTTCTGAAGAGAAAATATCAAAAGAAAAGCAGTAATTTTTACAATTCTAATATTATATCAATTTTTCATTATCAAAAAAGACGAAGGCAATATTTTTGTTTCTTTGTTGGTAATTTTTCCGACTCACCGTTCCAATCCAGGTAGAATTATCTATTGAAAATGAATCTGAAACAACATCTTAATTTCTCCCGTATATTACATCAACTTATGCGAAACTGGAATTGGATCGGAAACAATCAGTAACCATGAAAGGATTTGTTTGTAAACACTTATCCTCTTCAGTTTTTCTTCGAGAGCATATTTCACAACTGTTTTCGGAGGGCTCATAGAAGTCCTATTATGGTTACACTTGGGAAATTAGTCCTTGGACAAAAAGACCGTTCCTGATAAGAGGTCATACTCCGGCATAATCACTTTTTTGGACATATGATAATTCAAGAAAGTTTGTAATACCTTGAGTGAAAATCAATAATGAGTATATTTCACATTTGTGATTATTGCCTCAATGGAGCTTTCTGAATGCGAAAACCAGATCATCTCATGATAACCGGAGCACTCCTGGTGTGTGCTCTGTTTCTCACCTTCTTTGCAGGATGTACCGGGACCAGTCCAGGAAATGTGTCGCAGATAAAAAATGAAGCACCTGATTCTGCTTCCATACCTGATATTACGAAATTAGAAATCTACCATTTTCATGGAAATCAGCAGTGTTATTCATGTGTACTTCTTGGAGACATGGCTGAAAAAGTTGTGAATACCTATTATCCAGATGAACTCAGTTCAGGAAAACTTGTATTTGGCCATATCAATGCAGAAGATCCAACAAACCGCGATCTTACAAAAAAATATGAAGTGGCATCTTCTTCATTGATGATTGGAGTATACACCAAAGATTCGTTTACCAAACAGGATCTGGTTGATCTCTGGTACAGGCTCGGAAATGAAAAAGAATATTCCGATTACCTGACTGGAATACTGGATTCATTCCTGAGTGGTGAACAGTCTTGAGTGACCTCATGTCCTTTATGGAAGTGATGGGAAGCAGCGATATTCCCCTTGTAGCTGCTTTTTTCATCG
>CAYWHV010000512.1:0-2195 GCA_964458045.1 uncultured Methanospirillum sp. | reverse complement strand
ACGGGCCGGTACGCAATGTCATCCCCGTTGACCGTCGCCGTTTCCTCTTCCGTGCCGAAGTTCTGCCATAATCCGATGGCCCATCTCGCCCGTTCCTCAACCATCCGGTCAATGGCCGCTGTTTTCGCCTGCATAAGTACCTGATTTCTCTCTTGCAGTGCGACAATCGCACTTGCCGCCGTCACACCGGACGGGACCACGCCCCGGTCGGCATCCTCAATCTGATAGACCCGGTCAAACATCTTGATAATCAGGTCCAGGACTTGAAAGAATGTCGAAGGAAGGTTTGGGATCTGCATGAACTCAATCCGCGCGTTGGGAATGGAGGGCATGAGAACCATTCTGCCGGCCGAATTGAGACTTTTTCGGATCATCTCTTCCGTGATGCCACAATGCTGCTGAATAATCAGAGGCGGGGCCATGACGTTGATTGCGTAATTGACCAATTTGGTGATAATCAGGTTGATCTTCTTGATTAAATCCCCAACCTGTTCCGCTGCGCTGAATCCCCAGATCGAAACGCCGTCTTTGTAGGAATTGGCGTGATAGACCGGCAACCTTCCCCAAGGGTAGGTGTTCTGAACCGGGTTTCCCAATTCCAGATGTTTGTAGTTGATGTTCGGGTTCGGGCAGTCGTCCAGTACCACCCAACCGCACTTGATATTCTTATCCTTGGACTTGCTGATGGTGATCTTTCTGATTCCGTCGGGACAGACCTTTTTGGTAATCTTGAGCTGATTTTCCAGCGGCAGGCCCGTTACCGGATCAATGACCGGATTCCCCGCCTCATCGAGGACAGGCTGCGCCACATGCTCCGATGTTTCACGGTTGTCCCGTACCCACACTTCGACAATCAGGCCCCGTTCGATCTTCTTGTCGCCCGTCGTGTCGGTCTTGTGCGTGACGGTCTGCGCGTCGGCGTAATTACCCAATGGGATGTTGGACCCGTTCATGCCGGTCTCTTCCCGCGACTGTCCTAACAGGTCGTAGGCATTTTCAGAGGCAATGTCCTTGACACCGTACACCTGCTCGATGTTCGAGACGTAGTCCAGGTAGAGATAGCAGACGTAAGGAGCTTCTAAACTGATGTCGTCCCAATTCCCCGGCGCCGGGAAGAACTGAAAAGGGTCGGTCACTAAAATGTCCGGCTGATTCGTGGCGGGGTTTCTAACGGGCTTCTCCGGGGTGATGCCGTATATTTCCATCTGACGGGCCGATGTTCTTGTTTTGGTCTGCTGGTCCGTGTCTTTCCACCATTTTTTCAGCTGGAGGCTCATTGCGGATTCAATCCCGTCCTCGCTACCGTCCAGATCCACCACTTCACCAGTAGGGATACGGGCGGTGATGTTCGCCACGGTCCTCTCCACGTTGGAGAAATACAGGTTGACAGGTACAAGGGCGTTCTTCTTGGGCTTCCAGCCCTTCTTTCCCTGAGTGATGTTGCCCGCAGACTGGCCACGATACATGGCGTAATTATCAAGATATTCTTGGGGTTTGTTGAGGCGCTCCTTGTCCTGACGGGATATGTCAAACAGGGAAAAGGCGAACTCTGCGACGTCTTTGTGACCCTTTGGAGGCAGGAGATTCAGGGACCAGCGATCATCTATCATGCAAAACCCCGTCAAAGTCAGTGTCAAACTGTCCTCAACGGGGCCTGATAGCGCGGTTGAATGGATCGGTCTATGCGAAAGGGATAGCCGATATGTATTTAGCTGCCGGTCTTTCCCGGCTGTCATGCCTGCGCCTTCCACGGACGCCACATTCGCTACGGATTTCTCCTGTCAGGGAATCGAACCCTGTCTTTCACCGGCTCTCGGCAAACGAGCGGGAGTCGAACCCGCCTGCTCCTTTTGCGCTTACGCGCTTAATATACCACTTGTGTGTGAATCTAGCACATAACGTAAAAAATATCAAGTGATTTTATGCCGTTTTTGGCTTCTCCTTCAGTTCCGCCTCCATGAGGGCAACGAACATCTTGAGGCAACGGATCACGATCAACCAAATTCGGTGGTTAGGTTCTCTCATGAATTATGACTCCGCATATGGCTGTTCAGGCCAAACTGGTTTTTACACTCTTTCCCGCAGACCGGGCAAGTGGGCTTTTCCACACCGTCAGCAATTACAGCATCCAGACCGACACCGCTATCGGGATTGCCCGTTATGGCAACTTGCAGCGGCCCTATCTCGTCTGTCGG
>CAYWHV010000511.1:0-2195 GCA_964458045.1 uncultured Methanospirillum sp. | reverse complement strand
TGATAACCATGAACGGGCAGTATGGCAGACCAATAAAAATACCACGGACGATGAGTACCCAGCATCCGGATAATGTCCATACTCCGTTTTTTACTGAAAATAGTGAGCTTACCGGTGAAGATGAGGTAAAGGAAGCGTATTACGTATATTCACATCTGGGATGCACTGAGCAGATGTGGGACTGTGAAGGGAAAGAAGTAGATAATTATGTCGTTAAAAAGCTTCTATCCCGGTATGGTGATTATTTCCGTGATCACCATCTGGGAAGGGATCTCTTTCTTACACTTCGGGTCCCAAATCCGGAGATTGAGCGGACCGAGGCAAAGATCCTGCTCGAAACTCTTGGTTCTATTCCCCGGTCCTATGATGTGGCTCAGCATTTCTATGGTGATACACAGACCCCGATATTCGAGGTTATTCTCCCGATGACAACCTCATTTGCCTCAATTGACAATATATATCAGTATTATCGTGACTTTGTTATTGGCCAGCAGCATAAACGGCTTGGCGGTCGGGACCTGACCATTGCAGAGTGGATTGGGCCATTCCATCCAGATAAGATACAGGTCATCCCGCTCTTTGAGGATATGGATGGTATGCTCACCGCTGATTCAATACTCAGGCGATACTTCCAGGATAAGGATCTTGAGTATCAGCGGGTGTTTTTAGCACGATCTGATCCTGCGGTAAATTATGGTCAGATTGGAGCAGTACTTCTGAATAAAATTGCTCTCTGGCGTCTTCACCTTCTGTCAGAAGATACCGGGATCCCGGTATATCCGATCATCGGGGCAGGCTCAGCTCCATTCAGAGGAAATCTACGGCCAGATACCGTTCGAAGGGTGACTGATGAGTATGCAGGGGCCTATACCTTCACCATCCAGTCGGCATTTAAGTATGATACCAACCTTGAGGATGCGGTTTCTGCAATCCGGTATCTTGAAGAACGGGAGATTATCCCTGCACGGGAGATTGATGATGGATATGCAATTCCCCTTATCGAGCGGTATGCTGCCGGGTATCAAAAACAGATACAGGCTTTGGCCCCGCTGATTAACCGGGTTGCGGTATACATCCCCAGCCGTCGAAAAAGGAAACTCCATGTAGGATTATTTGGGTATTCCCGGAACATGGGTGGTGTTTCTCTTCCCCGGGCAATTACCGTGACTGCTGCGTTGTATTCAATCGGTATCCCTCCGGAGATCCTGGGATTACAGGCACTGACAGAGAAAGATAGGGAATTTATTCTGGAAAATTATCGGCATATATCCGATGATCTGAGTGATGCATGCCGGTATCTCAATCCTGATTCATCTTTCCTGCCGGATGAAATCAAAAAGATCCTCCCGGACTGGGTTGAGACTGATCCCCATCCTGAGCACATGGCGCTGTCCGGCCAGATAGAAAAAGCGGTGACCGCCTGCCAGATCGATAGTGTGAAGGATTTGATCATCAGGGCCGGAGCGATTCGAAAGTTTCTGGGATAAAACCCGACCCCTTTTTTTGGTTTATTCGTGTTTCGTGGTTATTATCTCCTCAATTTAGTTCTAAATGCGAAAATAATTGCATTTTGGACACCTGAAGACAAGCTTCACCAGGGCCTTGCTATTGTGAGATCTGCTTTTAATCGATATATTGGGTGTCTCAAAGTGATCGATAAATAGCAAGGCGCTATGATTGAATAAATTGGGAAGATTTTGTAAAATAGAGGATGGTATGAGGGTATAAATGATGGAGATTTCTATGTGGGCTTACAAATGATTATTTGCCTCTTAAATTTCCAAATTAGTCCCAAATTGTCAATATTTTTTCTCGTATTGGGGATGAGCCGAGGCCTTAAATTATATATATGATATTTTACGGGTTGTCAATTTATTTTTCGAGTGATGCACTGGTTTAAAAAATCCTACCAATGTCTAAAAGGAAAAGATCATGAGTCCGGTTAATGAAATTAATGTGAAACATAAGTATACTACTTATCTCTCACGATATGATGAAATTATGGATCATACCAATCCATTCAATAGTATTTAGATTATTGCAAGAGTTTTTCTGACTCCCGTTTATATTTTTACTTTTCTGAATGCATGGACTGCAATTATGACGACACCAATACATAGCAGGGATAATACACTGATCTGGGTTACCGGTACCGCTCCAGTCTGAAGGATTCTGATGCCGTCGATTGCATAACT
>CAYWHV010000510.1:0-2198 GCA_964458045.1 uncultured Methanospirillum sp. | reverse complement strand
GGATAGAGCTCTGTAACCACATCTGCCATGTTTGGTCTCCCAAAATAATAGGGAGATCTCCCAAGAAGCCTGATAGGAATGACCTTCACTGACTCCTTTTGTATTGGGACAAGCGAACCTTCCCCCTCACAGGTGAAAAAACCGGTGGGAGATGCCTTTTCAGGGAGTGCGACCCCTGAAGGAATAAACCCCGATACCGGGTTCCCGGCATTTCTGCTCACGTTCTCTGTTTGAACCGACTTGACCTGCCGTACTGCATGTAATACATCATCTCTACTCTTTCCCCTGATGTACAGAAGAAGCCAGGGATCATCATCCAGTGCCTCTGCAACAAAATACCATGCGGCGATCTGATGAATACAGGGATCATGATGGTCACCGCAGTTACAATAGCAGCGAAACCATCTGTTCAGAGAGGGAATCAGGTCAATATCAACACGCCGGAGTTCATCAACAAAGTGTTCGGAGAAATCCCCGGATACCAGTGCCCCGGTCAGAGATGCATCTGCAGCAATCGTCTCTATCAGTTTATCCCATTCAGGCTTTACGAACTCGGTAACCGAAAAGTCCACATCACGAATTGTATACCCGGAACAACTGATCCCGATCTTAATCCACCCCGGTTTGAATACCAATCTGGATGCCTCATTTTTCCTGGCACAATCTAGGCCCCGGGCCAGTCGTTTCTTTTCAGCAACAGACTCGATTGCCCTGACAAAATCCCGTGCATACCATGACTTCCCAACCGGACCGTCCTGTGCTTTCAACTGTATTTTTCTCTCGTCAGGAACATCATGAATGGATTTGATCCACCACCGGTTCTTGCGTCTTCTCATGCATCCTCCCCGCTAAAGAGACTGTCACGAAGTGATACAATCTCCAGAAGCTCTTTTGTTGAGAGATTTGTCAGATACTCATCACTCTGTGCAAGCACTTCCTTTGCAAGCGTCCGTTTCTCCTGGTTCATCAGATCTATCCGTTCCTCCAGGGTTCCGGCGGTTATCATGAGGTGAACCTGGACATTTCTCTTTTGTCCTATCCGATACGTCCGGTCAGTTGCCTGGTCCTCAACCGCCGGATTCCACCACCGGTCTACATGGAACACATGCGTAGCTTTCGTCAGGTTCAGACCCGTTCCCCCGGCTTTCAGAGATATGACAAAGATTATCGGGGTGGTTGAGGCCTGAAACTCCTCTATCATCTGCTCCCGTTTTTTCCGGGTTGTTTGGCCGGTCAGGAGAAGAACCTGTGTACCTCCCTGTTTCTCTATCATCCCTGCCAGTTCTTCAGCGAAGGTTGCATACTGACTGAATATGAGTGCCGAGTCCCCTTCGGAAGCGATCTCCTCTATCATCTCAAGAAGCCGGTTCACCTTCCCGGACCGCTCAGCCTTTATTGTTTTATCCCTGCCAACACGTCCCGGATGGTTACAGATCTGTTTCAGTCGTGTTATCGCAGCAAGGATTGCTCCTTTCCTGGCAATACCCTCCACTTTATCAAGGTTTTTTGCCATGTCCAACACAACCGCCTGGTATAAGGTCGCCTGTTCGGTTGTGAGGGTGCAATATACCCGGTTCTCCATCTTTTCCGGAAGATCATCGATAACATGCTTGTCTGTCTTCATCCGCCTGAGCAGGAATGGACGGATGAGGGACCTTAATTCCTGTATCAGTTCCGTATTTTTTTCCTGCTCTATCGGGCGGGAATAACGACTCGTAAATGCACTCTGTGAGCCAAGATATCCTGGATTTAAAAAGTCCATGATCGACCAGAGCTCGAGTAACCGGTTCTCAACCGGGGTTCCGGTAAGAGCAACCCGCCTCTCTCCTGTGAGAGATTTTACTGCTACGGTCTGGTTTGCATGGAGGTTCTTGATATTTTGTGCTTCGTCAAGAATGATTGCAGACCAGGGAACGGTCCTGAGGTGGTCTAAGTCCCGTGCTGCCAGATGATAAGTGGTCAGTACCAGGTCATATGAACCGACATGATTCACAAAATCATCGCCTTTGCACCGGTCAGTCCCATGATGCACCCATGATCGTAATGAGGGAGTAAACCGTTGTATCTCCCGCTCCCAGTTCCCGACAACCGACATGGGACAGATAAGGAGGGTCGGAGTCCTGGGTTTTTCTTTCTCCTTGAGATAGAGGAGCCATGCAAGTGTCTGGGGAGTTTTTCCAAGCCCCATGTCGTCAGCG
>CAYWHV010000509.1:0-2215 GCA_964458045.1 uncultured Methanospirillum sp. | reverse complement strand
ATGAGTATTCGTAGCTTTTCAGTAATAATGCGTTGAGTTTTTTCAGGGAGTGAATGGAGATAAGAGAGTGCTGACGTATCGATGCAACCACCCCCCTCTCATCCGGTGACCAGGACCTGGTGATATGTTCATAATGCTCAATTCACTCACAAGAACATATTCAATTATTCTCCCGTCAACCTTTGTATCATCCCCTGCTCCGCTTCGATTCATTCACGTAGTGAATGTTCACGAAAATCCCCCCCAATCTCCAGGAATCGTGCAGGGGAGAGAACGGAGTAAAACCATGGAACAGGAAACACAGACACAACGGGGCATCCGACTTGCCAGGGAAGGGAAGATGGAGGAGGCCAGGGCGGTGTTCAGAGATGTCATCGATGAGTTACCGGATGATGCATCGGTATGGTGTACCTATGGAGCGACCTATCTCCATGAAGAAGATTATGTGGCTTATATTCGTGAAATATTATGACCAGCCAAATCCCTGATACTCTCATTTGGAAGAGAAAAAAATTTGAGCTCCTTGGATATGAACGCGAAGACGAGGGATATGAACTTTTCAATCCGGAAAAATTTGGAATGTCTCCCCAGATGATGCACACGGCTTGTTATCGGGGATTTTATTGCGGATTTAAGATTGTGAAAAATTTTCTATATCTGGATACACTCTGTGTCAATGATGGAAATGGTTACTATCCCGCGATTAATGGAGTTGAGGTAACTCCGGGAGGAAGACATGCCTCAAATTATGCAAATATCAACCTTTTAATCCCTTATACTGGTTTAATGAGAATCGGAGCAGATTTCCACGAAGAACATTATATTCATATGGGTTTTCAGAAACCTTCTGCATACGGTATTGTGTGGGATCTTGAATTTTCTGAAGGGAAGTTAATTGACATGAAGGATATTTCAGAAGAGGTTAAGAAGATCGAAGGCCAGTATCACGATACGTATCATAACCACGATATTATCGAGAGAATTGATGATTCATTTAAAAGGGATATGGAATTACGGTGATTAGATTGTTCAATCTTTTTCCATTGAAGGATAACCTATCTTTTGATAGTTTGCTGCATACATAAACAATCAGACTACATATCGGTTGATATATATGGATGATATCCCGTTACCAACTATTCGTACCATTTTCAAAGAGAGATTCATCAATTTTGATATTTTTCTCCCTGATGATGATGTGATGAACCGGACATCTGGAACGATCACAAAACGTTCCTGGATGGTCAAGTATCGATTCGGAAAAGAAGGGGATAGGGAGTTTTGTGAATATTATGCCAATACTCGTTTTGTTTCCGGAGATGAGCATGTTCGGATATATGAGGATGGCGAACAGGTGGATCTTCCATCACTCTGCACAGGGTTTTTTTGTAAACCGGGAGATGAAGAAGAAGCCGGAAAAAAACACCAGGAAGAGTATCAAAGAATATTTCACGAGTTAACTGGAGAAGGGGGAATTCTGGCAGAGGGTCCTTATTCAGGTTCGTTCGTCATCAATTCTGCCTGTTGTCAGGGTATTGATGATAAAGAAGAGAAGGAGTAAATTTTTTGATAGACTCACTCATTCCCAATTCTCTCACCTTTTTTTCCTCTTCCCCACGATCTTTCGATAATCCTTTTCCGGGTCTCTCTCATCCCCTGCCTGAAATGCCCGGACAACATCTTCTTAATTGTCACAAATCCGAATAACTCATTCATCGTCTCTGGCGGGAACGTAATTAAGAGTAGATTTGGCCTCCGGTCCGAGGGAAAAGCAGTGGTATCAGTGTAAGGAGTGGGGGTATTGTTTCATGGAGAAGAAAGAGAGAGGGTAGATGAGTTCGTAATAGCACTCTTCGAAAAAAGAAATGGATCATCATCTTGATATTGATAAACTACGGGATTAAAAAGCTAGTTGTAATTCCATCTTATTGGTGGATAATTATTGTATAGACCAAAGAAAACGGATTTCTTGTCTTTGATCAAGACAATATTCCTATTGATCTATCAGGAGACTTTTTGCTGAAAGGGATTGAAACCAAAGAAATTGTATTCATTGAAAAAACGAATCATCAGAAAACCTGATGAATGAATCTTTAGGTCTTTGCTCATAATGCTCAATTTACTCACAAGAGCATATTTAACTATTCTCACGTCGACCTTTGTATCATCCCCTGCACCGCTTCGATTCATTCACGTAGTGACTACTCACGAAAAT
>CAYWHV010000508.1:0-2215 GCA_964458045.1 uncultured Methanospirillum sp. | reverse complement strand
AAAGATGCGACAAGAATACCGACGATAATAACCTCAAGAGTGAGCCACTCTGGTGCCACAATCCCCTTACCAATCGTCTTTGCAATTGCCGTGGTAAAAAATAACGGACCTACCAGGTTAAAAAATGCTGCAAGACCCACTGCCTGAATGGGGGTCAGGACACGGGTAGCTACAATGGTTGAAATGGAATTTGCCGCATCATGAAGACCATTTAAGAAATTAAAAAGAAGAGCGATAGCAATGCCAATGATGAGGATACTTTCCATACTGATCACGAATGCCTGATACTGATATCCGAAAGCACGTTCACAACATCTTCACATTTGTCAGTAGCAGTTTCCAGGCACTCGTAAATATCTTTTAATTTTATCGTGGTCATGGGATCTTCCATGGCAAACAGCCGCTGTATTGCATGAGATAACAGATCATCTGCCATGTTCTCAAGCCGATTTACTTCTATGCCACAACTTTCAAGTGGATTATTGTTTCTAATAGAACGAATTCCCCTGACCCCGCATTCCAGCTGGACCGCTGACAGCCTGATGAGCTGGGCAAAGTTCTGCATCGTCTTATCGTAGTCCTTTATCCCATAAATCAGAAGTTTCTCAGCCGAATCATCAATATAGTCCAGTACATCATCAAGTGCTGATGCCAGCCTGGATATCTCAAGCGGATCAAGCGGAGTAATAAAGGTACGGTTTAAATGTTCGTATATTTCATGAGTGATTAAATCGCCTTTATGTTCCAGTTCCTTAATCTCTTTATAGGTTGATTCAGGTTCAGTCTTTTTTGTAACCATCTGCTCCAGTTTGTCGGCCGCCTGAACTACAATACCGGCCAGTTGCTCAAAAAGGTCAAAAAATACTTTGTCCTGTGGAATCAACCATTCCTTAATCCCCACAGTAATCGGAACAAATAACTCTTACATACGTAAAAAGACACCGATCCGTTACCTGACAATTTCAAGGATGAACAGACCTGCCTGCAATAATATAGAATACGCAATATAAAAAGCTGCAGACGCAGTAACTGCAATCGGGAACGTAACAATCCACGTCGTTACAATGTCCCTCACTACCTTCCAGTCAACAGCATTTTTCCCCCTGGTAGCACCAACCCCGACGATTGAACCACTGATAATGTGGGTGGAAGAAGTCGGGATACCAGTAATCGTCAGGGAAGATATAACAAGACCGCCGGCACTAGAGGCACAAAACCCCTGATATGGACGGATACGTGTGATCCCCTTTGCCATCTTGGTAATCACATTCCACCCCCCAAATACTGTCCCGGCACCGATAGCAAGAGCAGATGCGGCCATCACCCAGAATGGAGCTGAGAAATCTTCAGACAGGCCTCCGGCAATAAATAAAGCGGCGATAATACCCACCGCGTGGAGGCCGTCGTTGGCCCCATGCCCGATCGCCTGAACTCCACCAGCAACTACCTGGAGGGGGAAGAATATTTTATTCCTGGTGGACTGTCTTGAAAATCTGAATATATAAGAGACCAGGATATCAAGAAAAAACCCTCCAAGAAACCCGATGGTCGGCGATATTACAATAAATATGAATATCGCGAGAAGCCCGCTTACTTCCAGAATGCCGGCACCCATAAGAGAAACAACCATCAGAGAAAATCCTCCGACGGCTCCTGCCACAGCGCCCAGCCTGACCGGTCCTTTGAGCATCCAGAAGATGATGGAGAGATAGACTCCTCCGCAGAGTGCTCCAATAAAACCAGACATGGCAAGACTCTGGACCATGCCGAGAGAGGGCCATGTAACCGTAGAAAGACCAAATGCAGTGATTGATGATCCAACCATGCACCCAATAAGGGCATGACTTGCTGATATCGGAAATCCTTTCGCTGTCAGGATACTCAGGAGCAGAACACCACAAAAGAGTGCAACAACCAGGGTGTCCGGGGTTAAAGCTGCAGGCTTAACCACACCAGTTCCGATAGTCTTTGCAATGGCAGTCGTCAGTAAAAACGGTCCTGCAACATTACAGACTGCTGCCAAAATGAGGGCATAGAATGGGCGTAAAGCTCTGGTCGCAACTACGGTGGCAATCGAGTTCCCTGCATCATTCAGGCCATTGACAAAATTGAATAAGAGTGCAAGGAAAATCCCGATAATTATAATGAATTCCATGGTTTACGTATGGCGGATAATAATCTCATTGAGCACATGCCCCACATCATTGCATTCCTG
>CAYWHV010000507.1:0-2216 GCA_964458045.1 uncultured Methanospirillum sp. | reverse complement strand
ACTTGATAAAGCCTGTTTTTTTATCGCCGGGATTGATGAGAAGAACCTGTTACAAGCAGTATCCACAGCTGTGGAGATGAATAAGACAGGTGATCACGGTATCCCAGTGTCCGATTACCTGGATGAGAATGTCAGCACGAAAGTGGTCAAAATCATCCAATCTTATACGAGTATTATAGACCGCATGGTCTGGCGGAAGTATTGAGAACCGCGATACACCCCGAGAAACCTTTTCAGATTTCCCCCGTTTTTAGAGTGGTCAGATTTATTCAGAAGAAGCTTTCGGTAAGCACACTTTATGTTTATTTCAGAAAATCATAGTAAATTAATACCCTTTCCTAAGAAGATTTGGCTTTCTTCCCCGACGATGCATGGGGAGGAGATGAAGTACATGGCGGAGGCGTACGAGACAAATTGGATGACAACTGCTGGGAGTAATGTCAATGAGCTCGAACGGTTAGCAGCAGAACTCGTTGGGGTAAAATATGCGGTCGCTCTTTCATGTGGGACTGCTGCGCTTCATTTGTCCGTTCGTCTGGCCGGTGTCAAATCGGGGAATACTGTCTTCTGTTCTGATTTGACATTTAACGCTACGGTAAATCCTGTGGTTGACGAGCGGGGTGTCCCCGTTTTTATTGATACGGAGTACGACACCTGGAATATGTGCCCCAGGGCGTTAGAGAAAGCGTTCGAGCTTTACCCGGATACAGGAGTCATCATGCTGGCTCATCTCTACGGCACTCCCGGCAAAATTGATGAAATCAGGGCAATAGCTGAAAAACACGGAGCCCTGATCATCGAAGACGCTGCCGAGTCGCTCGGGGCTACTTACAAAGGCGTTCAAACGGGTGCTTTTGGCAGATACAATGTCATCAGCTTCAACGGCAACAAGATCATTACCGGCAGTTCGGGAGGCCTGTTGCTCACGGACGATCTTGCCACTGCCAATAAAGCCCGGAAGTGGTCCACTCAGTCACGGGAAGCGGCCCCATGGTATCAGCATGAGGAGCTGGGGTATAATTATAGAATTTCTAACGTGATCGCGGGTGTGGTGCGCGGGCAGATTCCGCATCTTGAGGAACATATCGCCGCCAAGAAAGCGATTTATGAGCGCTACAGGGAGGGTCTCAAAGGTCTCCCCGTTTCCACGAATCCTTTTGATGCGAAGAACAGCATCCCGAATTATTGGCTCTCCTGCCTGCTCATAGAGCCCGAGGCGATGTGCCCGCAGGTCCGTGACGATCACAAAGCGCTCTTCAGGCCGGAGCCCGGTAAAACCTGTCCCACTGAAATTCTGGAGACTCTGGCAGCCTTCAACGCTGAGGGACGCCCTATCTGGAAACCGTTGCATACGCAACCTTTTTACAGGAGTCATGCCTTTATTACCCGGGAGGGTGAGGGTAGAGGGAGGACAAATGCCTATATTGAGGGCGGAATGAGAGGTTCTGATGGAAAAATGCTGGATATAGGATATGATATATTTAGTCGCGGCTTGTGCCTGCCTTCAGATAACAAGATGACCAAGACCGAGCAGGAGCAGATTATCGGTTTGATAAGGGCTTGCTTTGAATAGAGTTGGACGGATGTACGTAAAGTATATAAAAAGATTATTAGATTTCATGCTTTCGCTGACGGCATTAGTGGTGTTATCTCCTCTACTAGTCTTGTTGGCTCTCATCGGTGCGATAGTAATGCGAGGTAATCCTTTTTTTACGCAGAAGAGACCAGGGCAGAATGAGAAATTATTTATTCTTATCAAATTTAGGACGATGTCCAACGCTAAGGATAAGGATGGAAATTTATTATCAGATGATATTAGATTGAATAGTTATGGTAAGTTTCTCAGGTCAACCTCGTTAGATGAATTGCCAGAGTTACTGAATGTTTTATTGGGTGAGATGAGCATTGTAGGACCAAGGCCACTTCTTGTTAAATATCTTCCACTATACAACAAACATCAAAGAAGGCGCCATGAAGTGTGTCCTGGTCTTACTGGTTTTGCACAAACTCATGGCAGAAACGCTCTTACCTGGGAGGATAAATTTAATTTGGATATTTGGTACGTTGACCATATCAGTTTCTCAACTGATGCAAAAATCATCCTGAAGACTTTTAGATGTGTGCTGTTTAGAGAAGGGATTTCCAGTGCAACAGATGCTACGATGGAAGAGTTCAAAGGAACATGTAGGACTAAAAGCAATAATTTGTAGGAGTAA
>CAYWHV010000506.1:0-2217 GCA_964458045.1 uncultured Methanospirillum sp. | reverse complement strand
CTGAGGAGGATTGCCCGGAGGTGGAGATCATCGGGTGGTTGTACCAGTTCTATATCTCGGAGAAGAAGGATGAGGTGTTCGCGTCCAAGAGTGCGGTGAAGAAAGAGGATATACCGGCAGCCACGCAGCTCTTCACGCCCCGCTGGATCGTGGAATACATGGTGCAGAACACCGTGGGTAAACTATGGTTGCAGAACAGGCCCGGATCCCGTATCAGGGAACATATGCCATACTACATAGAATCAGTTTCCGGCAAATCAGAGGATTACCTGAAGCTGGAATCCATTGAAGAGCTTAAGCTACTGGACCAGGCCTGTGGCAGCGGACATATCCTGGTGTATGGATTTGAGCTGCTTCACAAGATTTACGAGGAAGAGGGATACAGTCCCTCCGAGATTCCAAAGTTGATCATCGAAAAGAACCTTTACGGATTGGAGATTGACGAGCGGGCTGCCCAGCTTGCCGGATTTGCCCTGATGATGAAAGCCCGAAGCTATCACCGTCGTTTCTTCCGGAAAGAGATAAAGCCCAATATTATCTGTTTCTCTGACATTACGTTGGGAGTAGATGAGATTTCAGAAATTTTCAAGGAGCTTCACATTTCAATCCCCAAAAGTTTGGAAGAAGATCTCGATCTCTGCAGGCAGGCAACCAACCTGGGATCATTGATTCAACCACAAACTCCACTTGAAACGCTTGAAGCCATCCATGACAAACTTACGAGTGCAATAGAATCATCCGATCTTTTTATCCGGTCAAATATTCAGGAACTGCAGAGAGTTATTTCACATCTTATTTCGTTACAGAAGAAATACCATTGTACAGTTGCTAATCCTCCGTATATGGGAGGAGGAAAAATGAACGCTGAGCTTTCAAAGTTTGTGAAAAGCAAATACCCGATTTCGAAAGCAGACTTATTCTCGTGTTTTATTGAACGATCCCTGTCATTTATTCCTCAAAATGGGTTGAATGGCCTTGTTACCATGGAGAGTTGGATGTTTCTATCCTCTTTTGAAGCACTAAGAAAAAAAATAATTGAAAACACATGCATTCAAAGCCTAACTCATTTTGGTTGGCACATTATGCGTATTGCATTTGGCACAGTAACATTCATACTTGAAAAGAGGAGACCTGATGATAAATTCAGAGGAACATACTCTTATATGGAAATTGATAATATCAATAGAGAAACAGAACGACCTATTCATTTTCCAGTTAAAGACAACGGGAGATTCAAAATAGCCAACCAAAAAGATTTCGAGAAAATTCCGGGAAGTCCGATTGGGTATTGGTTGAGTGACCAGTTATATAAAAGAATTTCAGATAGTAAACAACTCAGTACTTTTGGAAAAGCAACGAAAGGTTTAGATACATGTGATAACGATCGATTTGTTAGAAATTGGTACGAAGTAAGTTTTTTTAAATTTTCAAATACAAAATCTTCATTATCAAAATGGTATTTATATCAAAAAGGTGGCAATTTTCAAAAATGGTATGGGAACAACGAAAAAGTTGTAAATTGGGGTAATGACGGGTCTGAATTAAAAAATTTTAGAACACCTGAAGGGAAAGTTAAATCAAGGCCACAAAATGTCGTTAGATACTTCTCTTCAGGAATTACTTGGTCTGCTATTGGCTCAGGAAAAACTTCGTACAGATTACTAAACAATTCAATTTTTGGTGGTGGAGGTAATGGTTTGTTTCCGAAGTCAAAATATATTAACTTTTTTCTTGCCTTGTTAAACAGCTCTATTTCTCCATTGTTTTTAAAACTGTATAATCCTACGTTAAATAATTTAACTGGTGATATTCATAAAATACCTGTTATACTAAGTGAGATAACTTTGGCAGTGATAGATGTAAATGTAAATGAACAAATATCAATATCTAAGCATTACTTGGATACACGTGAAACCTCTTGGGACTTCAAGACATTGCCATTAATGGTGTCGACAATAAATGAACACTGTAACAACTCCCAGCAATTAAATATTCAGACTCACATAAGTTCGTTATATGATAATATATTCCTTCAAGAGATATATGACAATTACAAAACGAAATGGTCAAAATTGTTCTTTCAACTCCACCGCAACGAAGAAGAACTCAACCGGCAGTTCATTGAGATATATGGCCTTCAGGATGAGTTGACACCCGATGTGCCGTTGGAAGAGATCACCATCCTGCAGGAGGAGACTTCCATCGAGAACGGTGAGC
>CAYWHV010000505.1:0-2218 GCA_964458045.1 uncultured Methanospirillum sp. | reverse complement strand
GGTTCATGAGATCCAGGGCAAGGTTCACGATATTTGCACAGCTGCGGTAGTTCTCCGTCAGATGATAGAGGTTCGTATCCGGATAGGTCCGCTTAAAATCCTCAAAGTTCGTAAGGTACGCACCCCGGAACCGGTAGATAGTCTGGTCATCGTCACCGACCACGAAGACATTATCATTCCCGATAAGGCGGATCAGTTCAAACTGGGCGAAGTTCGTATCCTGGAACTCGTCGATCAGGATGAATGGATATCTCCTCTGGTATCGCTGTGCGACGAGCGGTTTCTTCTTCAGCGTATCTACCGCCAGATGGATCATATCGTCAAAATCGATGAACCGGTGATCCAGCTTATACTGCTGATATGCCGCATATACCGAATGAAGATCCCGTAATTTTTCTAAGTAATCCCGCTCATCATCACTGATATCCCCCGTAATCCGGGCATCGATATAGGCGATCAGCTCTTCAGGGGTGACCAGTTCATCCCGGAATGCACGAATTCCGGTCAGTACCTTCTCAACCACTTCGACAATGTTATTCTTCACTTCAATTGCCTGAATATGAAAATCGTCAAAGTGGGTGATTCCCCAGACCTTCTGATGCTCTTCAGATATCATCCCCCTGGCAAAACTTATCCCCGAGTCCAGGATCTCCTCCTCAAGGAAGTGGTAACAGAACGAATGGAAGGTCCGGATGGTAAGATAATGACTTCCCCCCTCCTCCTCAATCCGGCTCTGCATCTCCCTGGCAGCCTTCTCCGAGAACGTCAGTGCCAGGATCTGATGACCGGGCACTCCCTGTTTCAACAGATACTTAATCTTCTCAATCAAAAGCCAGGTCTTCCCTGACCCCGGACCGGCAACTACCAGCTGATGCCCCTTCTCTTCTATTGCACGCTGTTTACCGATTATTGGTTCCATCTATCCCACCAGAAAATGAACTCTATTCTCTATCCTTTACTGTCAGGTATTCCCAGATATGTTCTTTGGTTTGATCTTCCAATTCCGAAATGAATCCTTCATACCAATCCAAGACTGATCCGCTCCTTTCGGTAAGAGAGGATATCCACCATCTTCGGGAGATTCAGATCCGCTCCCTTGTTCCGTTTTTGAAAATCTACAGAGGCATAAATCCGATAGAACGTTCCAAGTCCCATCTAGGTCATGGGAGGAAGACGGGGACCAGCCTGATAGACCAAAAGGGCTTCGTCAAATCTCAGCAGATACCAGAGAAGGCTCACGTAATTGAACCTGACTGGGTATCTTCCCGGATGTTCGGCAAGGTCAGCCTCAAAGAAGGGCAGGGCATCTTCACACTGCCCCATCCGGACCAGGGTGAGAGCAGTGTTCCGATTATGCCCGATCTTTTGAAACCAGGATAGTGCCTCGTCATACCTTCCGAGCTGAAAGAGACAGTAGCCCAGGTCCTGCATGACTCCCGAATTATCGAGGTCAATTACCAAATGCCGGGAATACCAGGAGGCAGCCTCTTCATATACCCCCTGGTCCAGGCAATCGTTCCCGAAGGTAAGCAATTGTTCTTTCGTCTCTTCTTCCATCTCTCTCACCTCAATACGAATGGAATTTTGTGACGATCCCCGACTCTGCACAATACTTCTGAATCTCTGATATCACGTCATTATTCCCCCCAAACCGTGCCTTCACCGCCGATAAAAGCCGTACATCATCTGACACCCAGAGTTGCCAGTCTCTCCTCCCAAATCCCTTCTCCTGCAGTGATTCAAGAAGTTTTCCCTTCTCCAGAGCAGGAATAACAACCCAGTACTCATAGTCCGAATCACCATGGAATTTCATAACCACCTCACCACAGTCTTGCCCTTCAATCACCAGACTTCCATCTTCCGGGTGAATATATACAGAGATTGAAATTGAGATGTCCGAACGTACTTCACGAAATAATGATACTCGTTTTCCCATTTTTACCCCCAATGTTCCCTGCATGCTGATATAGAAAAAATTCGTGAAACCCCCACGGTTCTCTTCCCGTTCATGTCAGGATACTATGATGTCGATGCCAGGTGTTATTAAATTGTTAATGTGAACAAATTGAGCATTGTGAGTATAATCGGACACCCTGATTTCAATCTCACAAGGAAATAGATATATACCGAAGGGAGATGGTACGGTACTGAATAGACGAATATCATTCTGAATCACTGCCAGTCTGATTCAGGACGAGATCATCATACCCAACGTGGA
>CAYWHV010000504.1:0-2218 GCA_964458045.1 uncultured Methanospirillum sp. | reverse complement strand
TAAAGATGTCGCTAGACAATTTAAAGAAATTTTTAAAATTCAAAGAAAATATTGGGGTTTATCGTTATGTGTCATCGGGAATCCAGGTTACCCAGCCAGAGATAACGCCAAAGTAATTAAATTTTTCAAACACCACAAAGTCATTAGTTCATGAAAAATTTTTCGGCCAACAACATCTGACGTTAGACCATAATTCTTAAATCACAGGAATAAAAATATAGGGTATGTCTGTTGTTCTTTCAAATCAGGTTCAGGAGATATGTCGTGATCTTTTTCCTGGGAAAGAAAATGATTCGGTAATATTATTAATTTCCCATGAAATAAGACGTCGTCTTGCACAATATCAATGCATGGATACATATTTTCATCAAAAATATAACATGGACTTCCAATCATTTCAGGAAAAAATGAAAAAAGATCCAGATTATTCATTTGAAGCCGAATCTGATTTTTGTGATTGGGAATTAGCCGTTGATGGAATAGAATCAATGAAAAGAAAAATATCAATCCTTGAATCCAGCGGGATTTCGTGAAACTCGAAGAATTTATTGGAAAGATGGAGGATGCTGCAGACCTCTGTGCTCTACCTCTAGAAATACTTCATCTGACTGATCATTCAGTAAAAGCCAGAATTACTATTCTTGAAGACATATGTGTCCAATTTTATTTCCATGAGATATCCGGAACAACAAACTTTGTTTTGATTGGCTGGTCAAACAGATTATTTGCCAGAGATTGCATCCATGGCTCATGGCATATGCATCCTTTTGAAAATCCAGACCACCATGTTTTTACCATAAACAATTCAATCGAACCGACACCAATTTCATTTATGGAAGAGATATTTGAATGGCTTGTAAAAAAAGGGTTGTTTTAATAATTTATAGTTAATTGAGGTCCATAAAAGGGATATCTCATCCAGCCAAAGATATCCCCAGCGTAACATTCACTCCTTCAATATCCCAATCCCGGTCAAGCTGGAACAGCACCGATCCATCCCTGCCACTGACAGAAGCATGGATCTTCAGTGTCTTCCCCCGAACCTCTTGTTTTATGAGATCCTGCCATGCATCGGTAAGTAACCCCCGGAGATGCTCATCCCCGATGATCGCATCAATCACGATATTATCCTCGACATTCAGGTCAAGTTGTTTTCTCATCTCCTGAAGACGGCGGATAATCTCACGACTGTATCCTTCAGCCTCAATATCCTGAGTAAGCGTTGTATCAACATACACCGATGCATCGGTCATTTCTGCACCAAAGACCTGATCCGGAAGATGCTGGCTGAACGTCATATGTTCAGCGGTCAGGACAAATTCATCAGTTCCGTCACTGAGCGTAACCGACCCTGATTCCTCCAGCTGTTTTCTGAGGGCTGAACCATCGGCACCCTCAATAAGACCTTTCACAACCGGCCCTTTCTTTCCAAACGAAGGTCCGATCTTCTTCATGATAGGTTCTGCATGAAACCGCATCCGGTCCCAGCTTCCTTGAATAACCTCAATATTCCGGGTATTGGCACGATCCTTTGCCAGCTCTTCCATGGAACTGAAGGCTTCGGTGACCGATTCACTTGACGTCACGACAATCACATTCTGCACCGGCCAGCGAAGTTTTCTCTTTCCTGCCTGCCGTGCATTTGCGACTGCCTCATCAAAGGACCGGACCACATCCATCCGACGCTCAAGATCCTCATCAATGAGCCGTATATCTCCCTCTGGCCATGCCAGCATGTGAATCGATACCGGATCAGCTGGTAACCGGAGATTTTCATACATTGCCTCTGTGATATGGGGGGCAAATGGGGCAAGAAGTCTGCAGAGGGTGCGGAGACAGTATGCAATCGTCTCATAGGCAAACTTCTTATCTGGAGAGTCTTCCTCAAGCCACATCCGGGGCCGGACAATCTGTACATACCAGCGTGAGAGATCTTCAAGGATGAAATTCATCAACAGCCGGGTAACCCGGTGCAACTGATACTCATCCATGTCAGCAGAAACCGATCTGGCAATAGAATTAATCCGTGAGATGATCCACCGGTCAATCTCCGGCATCTCCCGATAGGAACGAACGATATAATCATCATCATATGTTCCGTCTGATGATGTTGCAGGAGAAAACCCGTCAAGGATCATGTAGGGAAGCGGGAACCGGTACACGTTCCACAGGATATTCATCGTCCGGTTCACGGTTGACACCCCATCCCAGTTGAATT
>CAYWHV010000503.1:0-2230 GCA_964458045.1 uncultured Methanospirillum sp. | reverse complement strand
ATGAGTTCTCATATCGAGACAACCAGCGGACCGGTTCTTGACAGGCCCGGAGATCTGGCAGCACTTCTTACTCCCTTAAAGGATCGGGATTTTTTATTCATCGATGAAATTCACCGGCTGTCCCCGGTTATAGAAGAGATACTCTACCCGGCCATGGAAGATTATACCATTGACCTCCTTATCGGTGAAGGCCCTTCTGCACGGACAATTCAGCTCCCCCTGGAACGGTTCACTCTTATTGGTGCAACTACCCGTCTTGGTCTCCTTGGATCCCCTTTCAGAGACCGATTTGGTATCATCCTGCGGCTTGATCTCTATGATCCATCCGAACTCATGGTCATCGTTACACGATCAGCCGGAATTTTGGGAATTCCTATCACTCCAGAAGGAGCTTCAGAGATTGCCAGCCGCTCCAGAGGAACTCCGCGTATTGCAAACCGGCTGCTAAAAAGGGCATATGATTATGCAATAGTCAGGGGCAATGGCTCAATAGATCAGAAGATTGCAAATACAGCCCTTTACGCCCTTGGCGTGGATCAGAGAGGACTGGATATCCTGGACCGGAGAATTCTTGAGGTCATTTCCAATGATTTTGATGGCGGTCCGGTTGGCCTTAAAACAATATCAATATCAGTCGGTGAGGAACCGAGAACCATTGAGGATGTCTATGAACCATACCTTATCAGAATCGGATTCCTAAAAAGAACACCCCAGGGTCGGATGATAACCAATGCAGCCAGGGACCATCTTGGAGAGACCCATGCCCGGGATCTCACCTCTTTTCTCTGAATTTTTCCTGCAAGCTTGTATCAGATAATGATCAATAGATCTATATGATCTGGTTCAAAACCACAGGCACTTTTATAATTTTCTTAATATGTTTCACCATAATCTCACCATTACACGCTGATTTGATACCAACAGAAAACGGAAATTCATCAATTCCATATATTCTCACCCCTGACCTCTCTCTCTCTGATTTACTAGTTCCCGATTTTGTACAAAGCGGTCAGCCCATTGCCGGTTCAATTATCGTAACCAATCGTGGCCCGGTTCCAGCCAGTCATATCTCAATGGATGTACTTCTTATCCAGAACACAACACAAGGATCTCAATCTATCTGGCTTGGAAGCAGGGGTACAGATGAGATGGCGCCCGGAACACGGGGGAAAATTCCATTTACAATTGATGTACCAATGGGAATTTTGGAAGGGGAATATTTCGTAAAAGTTAGTATCCGGGCATACGAACCTGAGTTTCTTCTTTCAGATAACACCATCACTTCTTCTGAGCCGGTTTCTATTCAGAAGAATACTCCCTGGAAAGGGGGAGATCCAAATCTCCAGCTCATTATTGATTCAGTCAGCACGAATACCACATCTCCCAAAGCACCATTGACCCTCACCTACTATATCAAAAATACAAATCCGGATACTGCCGGATCATGCAAGGTGTTGTTCCTCCTCTCTCCGGATATTGAAAATATCACCGATGGATTTCATCTACGGGAGGAACGAATCTTTTCAATATATGCTGATATGTATGAACAGGGAATATCAGATGACCTGGTCCCAGATAATATTCCGCCGGGCTCCTATCACCTGATTGGAATTATCGATTATACCGGGATGATTCAGGAGACAGATGAAACCGACAATATTTTTGTCTATCCTGATCTGATACAAATCTCCTACCCTCAAAACCTTATTTCAGAATCATACACCGATCAGATTACCGGTTACCTCTTTTTAAAGACGAATAAATACCGGGATCATCTGAAACTTTCAAACCTTACTTTTGATTCTGATCTCCGCAATCTGGCAATGGACCACACATCTGATATGATACAAAGATCCTATTTTTAACATTATACTCCGGAAGGAATTGACCCCACCGGGAGAGCAGAACTCATGGGATATGAGGTAACACGGAATATGGAAGATGGTACTATCAGGACAGGTGTTGCAGAGAATATCATCAGGATTGCAGCCGGACACACCGTCGGGAAGGCATACACCGGCTTTGTGGATCCAACAACACCTGAAGATGTTGCTGATATCATGATGATAGAATGGATAAATAGTCCGGAGCATAATAAAAACCTCATTAATCCGACGATTGAAAAAATCGGAATTGGAACCAGATATGACGGGGAGTATTTTTATGCTACCCAGAACTTTTTTTAAATCCTATTTTGATGTAGTCTGATTCATTGAATTAAATATCGTAA
>CAYWHV010000502.1:0-2230 GCA_964458045.1 uncultured Methanospirillum sp. | reverse complement strand
CTTGGGGAGACAAAGTGTAAAATTATCCCGATTCGTCCCGTTCTTCGAAGAAAAGGTCACCATCATCTCCGGCCAGGAAGAAGAATATAATGAGGGTATCTTGCATAAACTGCGGTAAAACTTTATAAAAATGAGATATTATATCTCACCCATTGCAAGTGAGATTCCTTTCCGGATATCACTCAGCCCTTCTTCAACTGCCCCGGTCTTTTTCAGGGTAACTCCGCGATTATACCATGCCTCTGCATTATACGGATCACACTCAATTGCTGAATTATAACATTTCAGGGCATCGGAATAATTCCCGAGTATATCAAGAACATTCCCCTTATTGAGCAATGCGTTTGAGTTATGTGGTTCAGCATCTATGACTTTATCATACAGTCTGAGTGACTCAGTGTAATCTCCTGCCATCATGCAGTTACATGCATCACGAAGGCAGCATTCAACTGCCGGGTTAATTGTTGACTGAATCGGTGCCTGAACAGTCATTATTTCAATTCCCATGTTTATTCCCTCCTTTCTGACTCTACTCCCTGATATGCCCCTGTATCTCTCTGGTCCCTGAATATACCCTAAAAAATCAGGGCAGGACACGATTGAACTATTATATTTTCTTTGACTCCGGGGGTACGGGATATCAAATCCTCCAATACAGGGGTGATTCTACATAGAACCGGAACAATGTTAAGGATTTGCCAACCAGTAATGCAGAGCGGAAGTGCCATTCAACAATGCCATGCAAATCCCCTCAGTCGATCAGGAGAGGCATCAAACCGACCAATAATTTTTCAAATGATGATCGTTTCCAAATAATTAAATAGCTGGGTCTTCTATTGGGTTTTTATCCAGAGTCTCCTTCTCATCCTGGAGTTGATATCTGGATATCACCGGATTGTATGCGACACACGAGGTAGATAATGGCAGAAAACACCCAGCAAAATGAGAAATTACCTGAAATCAGGAACAACTGGTATACACTGAACACACGTAAGGTGCTGGAACTTTTAGGCAGTTCCCAGGAAACAGGCCTGAAATCAACAGAAGTAACAGAGCGACTGAAAAAATCTGGCAAAAATATCCTCCAGGAAGAGAAAGAAAAATCTGCAATTATCAGGTTTTTAGAGCAGTATAAATCCTACATGCAGATAGTCCTGCTCATCGCTGCGTTTGTAAGTCTGTACATTCAGGAATATCACACATTTCTTCTTCTGCTCTTACTCACCGTTTTTAATGCCTCGTTGGGATATCGCCAGGAGGCAAAAGCTGCCGCCAGTGTTGCAGCATTAAATAAAATGATGAAGACCGTTGCAAAGGTGAGACGGGACGGAACCATCATACAAGTTGAAGCAGAGGAGATAGTCCCAGGCGATATCATCATCATCGATGCCGGGGACCGGGTTCCTGCCGATGGACGGATAATTCTTGCAGCAAACCTTCAGATTGAAGAGTCAGCGTTGACCGGGGAGAGCACACCGGTGGAGAAAACCTCTGAAACTCTTGATAAATCCGACCTGCCCCTGGGAGACCGCATTAACATGGCCTTTATGAATACCAATGTAACGAGAGGCCATGGTGAGATTCTCGTCACTGAGACTGGTATGAACTCTGAAGTTGGTCATATTGCAACGATGCTTCAGGAACAAAAGGCAGAAAAAACACCCCTGACTGTTCAGATTGATCGGGTTACCCTTTTTATCATCGGAATGGCCTTACTTGCATTTCTCAGTATTGTCATTCTTGGCCTCTCACAGGGTGAATCATTTACCAAACTCTTTAATATCGGCGTCTCTCTTGCAATTGGTTCGATTCCGGATGCCCTGCCCGCCGTTGTCATCAGTATCCTGGCCATGGGCACCGTTGCCATGGCAAATAAGAATGCAATCATCAAGAGTCTTCCGGCAGTAGAGACCCTGGGTTCAACTTCGGCTATCAATTCTGATAAAACAGGGACCCTGACCATGAACCAGATGACGGTCAGGGTCATTTCAACCGTTCAGCACCGGTACATGGTCTCCGGTGAGGGATACAGTTTTGAAGGAAAAATTCAGAGAACCGAGGGTGATGCAGGGGAGAATCTGGACCATGTGCTCTTCCCCTGTGCCCTGTGTATTGACACCGATATCAGGGACGGGCAGGTTATCGGAGATCCAACTGAGGGTGCCCTCTATGCTCTTGCAGAAAAAGGAGGGATACAGGTCCAGGAGTTTCGGAAGAATAACCCCAGAAT
>CAYWHV010000501.1:0-2235 GCA_964458045.1 uncultured Methanospirillum sp. | reverse complement strand
ATTGCACAACTACAATACGAGGGGATATCCGCACTTATCGAGAAATTAGGGCCGGTTGATACTGCCCGGTTTATCCGGATATATTATCCAGGAACTGGCGACTACACAGCTGATGGAAGAGATTATTTCATGAGAGTATGGATAACCTTGCTCGAGAAATGAAATCCCTTGAGGACGAAAAACCCCAAACCTGAGTTTTGTGATAAAAATCGAACCTTACCGGAATGGCCGCATTAATACGTTAAAAAGGGTCATGTTAAAAAGTCCGTACATATCCTCTGTCTAATTCTTTTTTACTTTTTAGGACAGAATCTGCAATAGTTAAACGATCCTCAACAGGAACCCGATTTAAATATGTTATGATTTCCGGTTCTTCCGGATCTTTACATAATCGGATAATTACATCTGACATCGTTTCATTATCTTTTCTTATTGAGATAATCCTGTTATATGCAATTTAACTGGATTTTACAGATTTCGTTTGCATTATTCCTCACTTTCGATTATTTCCAATATATCATTTCAGTTTGTATATCGACATAGATCTTTATTTTCTTTTCTCAAAGATTCTTCTATGATCCTGAAATGAAGGATGAAATCCTTTACTTTTTCTGGATTCTTTTTTACCCAAGAGATACTCTGTTGAGGGGGTAAGACCTTTTTCAGTAAATATCTGTGTTTTAAGCATATAATTGTAAATTCTTTGCTTTTCAGTGATATCCAGAAAATTGATGAGAACTTATCGTTTTACTCTGGAATATCGCAGAAGAAAAAATTGAAAGAAATATTTACGCAGTTATTGGCCCTGTCTGAAAATCATACACATTCACCGTCAGTCCCGGCTCCAGGCACCTGTGTGTGATTTCAATAAGCCTGTCCTGAATCTCTTCTGATACATACTCTTCACTACATACCGGGCAGATCATCGCAGGAACGGATCTGAAAAGAAACGCAACACCATTTTTCTCAAAATGTGATAGTTGTTAAACCATCAATCCTTACCCCTTCATTACATTGAATACACTTCAATTTTTTACCCCCATATCCAATGGACGGAGTACTTTATCCGCCCAATCAGGCAATCCTGAAACATCCGGGGAAGGTTATGTCAAAAAAAGGGAATTTATGTACTCTCTTCAATCTCTGAAGTGAGGTATGCATACAATAACACTGCAATAACCGCCCCGATAACCGGACCGATCACATAGATGGGGAAATATATCCAGAAATTTTTCCCTCCCAAAACGAGATCAGCCAGATATGGACCAAAGGTACGTGCCGGATTCAGAGAAGCTCCCGCAATATTCCCTGTGGCGGTTATTATCCCTCCGACGGTTAGACCAATAATTAACCCGGCAAATCCAGGTGGAGCACGATTATCAACAGCAACCCCCATTATCACGAGCATCAGCAAAAATGTTCCAATAGCCTCTGCCAGGATAGCCTGTTCATACGATATTCCTGGAAACGGCGCAGTTGCCCCTAATCCTCCAACCAGGACCGCATCCATACCAACGGTTGCTGCAAAAAGCAGACTTCCGAGAACTGCACCCAGACACTGTGCAATCACATACGGAATAATCTCTCCTACTGGAAACCGTTTCGTTACCCCAAGGGCAATGGTCACCGCCGGATTGATATGACAACCAGATACTCTCCCAAGAGCATAGATACACCCGGCGATGGCAATGGCAAAGGTCATACCGATAGCAAACCAGTCACCAAGGCCGCCAAGTGCACCGATTCCAATATTAAAATCGGTAGCAGGGTTTGTACCCTGTGCAATCATCAGGGTCATAGCCGCTGCACCGGCACCAAAGTATACCAGAATCCCGGTTCCCACTCCTTCTGCAACACATCGTTGTAACAGTGACATGATTACTCCTTCTTATATGCAGTAGCACATTCCTGACAGAGAATTCTGGGCAATCGTTTTCCGCTCTTTTTTACCGGAAAGGGATAGCCACCCTCCATGAGATCAATATCTTCCCGGATAATATGGTCCATACACAGCCCCATTCCGCAGGCAATACAGATCCCAACTGCATCGGTATTCTTTCCTTCTTTTGCACACACGTAACACTTCATTCTCAACCTCTGTCTGATTAAACGGCTTCTTTCCACTGACAATAACAATGACGGAAATCCATCAGTGCAGCTGATGCACAATCCTTGCAAATCCGTGCCGGAGCTGCAACCGTTTCTTTATGAAGGGCAATAATATTTGTCATCAGG
>CAYWHV010000500.1:0-2236 GCA_964458045.1 uncultured Methanospirillum sp. | reverse complement strand
TGAGTTGTGATATTACGTTCAAATGTTTAGCGATAAATAATAAAAGAGAAACCACCAATATCAGGGATTATAAAAGTGAACCGAAAAATTATCAAAGGGAAAGAGGATTACACAATTTATTATAGATCACAGACTTCTTTTGCGAGAAAAGCCCCTGCCGGAGTAACTCTTACCCGGACATCAAACACATTCTCAACTGCTGAACGAATTCGTTCTTCAACTTTTCCGGAAATTTCATAGGCCTGCCTCACGGTGATATCCGGATCTGTTTCTATGGTGATATCAACAGAAATTGCACCTCCAAAACTACGGATGCGGTGATCTGAAATAAATAATACTTCAGGCAATTCCTCGGTTATTCTTTCAGTCAGAGCCATAACAAGTATCGAGGGGTTAGCATCAATAAGTTCTTTTGCTGCTCCTATGCATTCATTGATACTGTAAATGAAAAGACCCATGGCAACAAGAAGCGTAAGAATTGTATGTATCACTAATAATGAGGGGACAATTACCTGGACTATTCCGCTAATCAGAATTATGGTCACAGATGCAATGTCAGCGATAATTACTACAGAATCAAGCAGAAGAATCTGACTATTCAATCGTTTTCCAACAGCCCGGATATACCGGTAGAGAAAACTCAATAAACCGATCACAATTATGGAAAAGATAACCGTAATAGCCCCATAATCCACGTTCAATTCATGAATAGGCGAAAACAGGGTCTCAAAGAAGAAATATAGCACATATATTGCAACTGCAAAGGTAAAAACAAACATTGTCAGTGTTTCAACTCGTCGGTACCCAAAATGCATTCGAAAATCAGCTTTCTGCCCACCTAACAGGATCATAGAAAGAAGGACTGTATCAGGGATACCCCACACAAGATTGCCAAACCCTTCAATATAAAATAACTGGTTATCTGATAAAAACCAAAGAATGATTTCAGATACACCAATAAAAACCGTGACAAACATTGAAAGCATGAATGCTTTTGAAGCGGCAATTGATCTGGGATCAGATCTGCTGCATAAAGCAGGACGTGTTTTGATTTTTTGTTTTAAATCCCCTTTAAACATATATTTTGTTCCTTCAGAATTTAGTGGCCACTAAAAAGTTTTAGAATAATCAAAGAGGAACAATGATTACTCTAAAGCCCGGAATCTGAATGCACTTCATTGATTAAGACAAACTTTCAAGAAACTCTGCCATTACCGATGATTCATTTCTTTGGATTTTCAGATATATTTAGATAATTCCCTGTTGACACTTTTTCTTTCGTGCAAATGATTCTACCAACTGGTACATAACTTCCTCGGCAATAAGAGCAAAGAAAAAAACCCATGGCACTGATATGGTAAAAATCAGAAAAATAATTCCCACATAAGAGGTGATGCGATACAAAAACCAGCGAATCCGGAGAGTTCTCATCAATTCCTTAAAACCAGATCTGTTTGTAATTATATGAGGGTTTTTCATTTCCTTATCAATCAGGTCATTACCAATTTCATCTATTCCTGAACAGATGAGCATTACAAGAAGTGTCAGGATGGAAACTGAAAGTTCTCCAGATACACCAAGAATAACCACGGTAGTTAAAATCATTGCTACCATAAGGGAAAAGGCAAAATTGTCAATTTTTCCTGTTAGAATTACAGAAATTACAATTCCAAGGTAGATACCGGCAGCATATTCATTCAGTGCAATAATTCCACAAAAAACAATGCCGGTTACAGGAGAAAGGGCAAGTGCATAATTCCGGTTGAATACCCCGTCATCATAACTTGCATCGATATATTTCAGGCTGGCACCAATAAACCCAAAAAGGATAATAAAGACAATTTCCACTCCTGCCATAATAATTGAAATGATATTTCATTTAAAATTATAAATAAATGAAGTAACAATGAAGTCGCTTTGAGCTAATGCAGAATTTTAAGAGGGAATTATCTCTTTAGCAGCATCCAGGGTATTATCTGGGACATTGAAGTTTATTAAATGCAGATGCAATTCCTTCTATACCAGAGAAAATACAGCTCGGGAATAAAGATTTAAGCCACAATTTGCACATTCAGGAAGATGAAAACCCTCAATCCTGCACTACAGATATCAGGGTAATTGTTAACAAAACGATAGGGTAATCGCACCGAAGATTAAACTAAATATGAATTAATGACCCAAACACCAGTAAGACACCCGGCATCTGCGTTTGACCTCTTTAATGTCTTGTACGAAT
>CAYWHV010000499.1:0-2238 GCA_964458045.1 uncultured Methanospirillum sp. | reverse complement strand
CCGGTCCCACTCGGCGACAACCTGCGAGACCGGTATGATCAACCACTCTGAAGAAGGGGTGATCTCTTGAGTTTTGATAGCACAAGTCAAAGAACCATCGATCTATCTCGTGAGCCAGTATCAAAAGAAGATCGAGCAGAAGTGATACAAGCGTGTTTAGGAAAGTGCTATGTTTGCGGCTACCCGTTCACGCAATTATTAGAGATTCACCATATCAACCCCGTTAAAAATGGGGGAAGCAACGATATAGGCAACTTGCGGCCCCTTTGCCCCAATTGTCATAGATTGGTTCATTTGTGGTTGTCTGTATCTGGCAAAAAGAAACACCCTAAATATGAGTCCCTATCCGAATGGATAGAATCCGAATTACCTGGAAAGCAAGTTAAAAAACTCATGGAATTGGTTATAGGGGTGGATTATTATTAGTGACCACTTCGATCAGTCTGGCATAATATCCAATCCTGCCCCCACATATTCTCACCCATCGATTGAAGTCTGTAAAATCCGGAAGGATGGCGGTACACAGACGCGGATGGGTCAAAACCAGATGGTCATTGACGAGTATGCAGAGAAAATGATTGCCGGTGCCATATTCCCGCCGGTGGTCGTGTTCTTCGACGGGTATGATTACTGGTTATCTGATGGGTTTCACAGGTTAAATGCAGCAATTCAAGCAGGCATTGGCTACATAAACGCAGATATAAAAGAAGGAGATAAACGAGATGCCCTTCTGTATGCTGTTGGTGCCAATACCTCTCACGGTCTACGACGAACTAATGATGATAAAAGACACGCGGTTTCGTTGCTACTTAATGATCCGGAGTGGTGTGAGTGGAGCGATTACGAAATTGCTAAGGCGTGTGCCGTCTCGCGGTCACTTGTTCAAACAGTTCGAGACTCACTAGCTTTTAAAGCTAGTAAGAAATCAGAACGAACATACACAACGAAACATGGCACGATTGCCAAGATGAACACAGAACGGATCGGCAGCACTTCAAACATCACACCAGAAGTCAGAGATCTTATCCGTGATAATCCAATCGCAGATAATACCAAAGATTTAAGCCGGTTGTCTGATTTTGAACCAGAACAACAAAGACAGATTGCAGAAGTGATTGTTTCCGGGAAGGCAGATACAATCAATCACGCCCGTAAGATCCTGGCATCTGAAGCAGTAAAAGAAACTCCTGAACTTGCCGGAAAGTTCCGGATTATCTATGCCGATCCTCCGTGGTCTTATGGCGGTTCAATGAATGAGACCTATGGAACCGCCGACAAGCATTATCCTACAATGTCTCTGGATGATCTCTGTGTAATGCCAGTTCCAGACATCACAGAAGATAATGCAGTTCTGTTTCTCTGGGTTACATCTCCACTTCTTGAAGACGCTTTTAGAGTGATCAATGCATGGGGGTTCAAATATAAGGCCTCATTCGTCTGGGACAAGGTGAAACACGTTATGGGGCACTATAACAGTGTCCGACATGAACTCCTGTTAATTTGCACTAAGGGAAGTTGTGTTCCTGAAAATATGAAACTCTTCGATAGTGTTTATGAAGAAGAGAGAACGGAGCATAGCAAGAAGCCAGAATATTTCAGAGAGATCATTGATACGATCTATCCATCGGGGTCTCGTATAGAACTGTTTGCCAGGGAAACCAAGGAGGGGTGGGAGTCATATGAAACCAGATATAATCCTCAATTCACCACCTATGGAGAATATTATCATCAGATGCTCGAGGATTCATTAGAGTATCAAGATTTCTTGACACGGGAACTATCAAAAGTGGGAATCCACATCCAGTGTTTCTCAAGTAAAAAATATCAATGGGATATTGGAGAGTCTAACAACGGGGTCGAAGTTAAATTCGATAAAATGTTCTCAAAAACAGGAAACCTGTGGATTGAAACTCATGAAAAATCAAACCCTGCAAATTATCATTACGCTGCATCTGGCATAAACCGTGATGGGATTCTCCATTGGATACAGGGAGATTATGGGATTGCGTTTATGTTTTCAAAGAAAGAACTTTCAAAATTTTTGTCTTTAAATTCACATCGACTTCAATTTAAAGAAAACAACTCCCATTCATCAATGGGATATCTCATATCTAAATTTGATGCAGACCTGGTCAGTATTACCAAGTTCAGATTTAATGATCGTAAATTGGTAGAAACAACAATAACAAAACCAGATATCGCTAATCCGTTGTTGTATCCGCCAGCAGAGAGACCGAG
>CAYWHV010000498.1:0-2240 GCA_964458045.1 uncultured Methanospirillum sp. | reverse complement strand
CATGCTGGATAGCGAACCGGAACATCCGGGCACAGGTCTGTGACCGTGGAACCATCGCTGCAGATCTCTCACAGGCAAAGGCAGCCCTCTCCGGTGGTGAGGTTAGGATAGAACTTGACCTTGCCCTTGGGAAAGAACATGCAACGGCATGGGGCTGCGACCTGACTGAAAAATACGTCGAGATTAACGGGAAGTACACAACATGAAGCGTGAAGATGTCCTGATGGAGGCACTACCCTACATCCAGAAGTTCCATGGCAGAAGCGTGGTCATCAAGCTGGGCGGGCATGCCATGGTTGATACCTGCATCATGGACACAGTCATCCGTGATGTTGTCCTGCTCCAGCTGGTCGGGATCAAGTGCGTGATTGTCCACGGGGGCGGACCGGAGATCACCGAGAAGATGAAAGCGATGGGAAAACAGCCACGCTTTGTTTCCGGGCTTCGGATCACCGATGATGATACCTTGGAAGTTGCCCAGATGGTCCTGGTCGGTAAGATAAATTCAAAGATAGTATCCCTCGTCTCCCGTGCCGGGGGGCGTGCAGTCGGTATCTCCGGGAATGATGCCAACCTCATCATCGCCAGAAAAATGGACCGCCAGAAGGTCAGGGTTGACAACCGGGAGGAGGAGGTTGACCTCGGCCATGTCGGAGAGATAGAAGAGATCCGGCCTGCCCTCCTCCACACACTCCTTGATAACCAGTTTATCCCCGTCATCTCACCGCTTGCCATTGACCGGAGCGGGAATGACCTGAACATCAATGCCGATACCGCAGCCGGAGAGCTCGCGATCTCTCTTGGTGCACACAAGCTGATCAGCATGACTGACGTGGACGGCATCATGAACCGTGAGCGGACCGAAGTCTACCGGCGGATGACACCACAGGATGCCGAGGACCTGATTGCATCCGGTGTCGTATCTGAAGGAATGATCCCAAAGGTGCTTGCAGTCCTTCGTGCTCTCCATGGCGGGGTTCCCTATGCTCATATCATCAACGGCAACCTTGCCCACAACCTGATCATGGAACTCTTCACCGCCGAAGGGGTCGGGACCATGATCACCGACCGAATTGACGAGGTGTGACAGCTACGACGACAGTGCAAAACTATCTCCTCACCGGCATTACCGCTCTCATCCTGCTCGTATGCCTTGCCGGAATGGTCAGTGGTTCGGTCTATCTGAAGAACGGGACAGAGATAATCGAGGAAACTGCTGCAATCACTATTCTCCAGGATGCAAATACCACGGCAGAAACCCTCTCTATCCAGTTTTTTTACAATATTCATTGTGGTGCATGCCACAGTGCCATAGCGTACCTGGAAGAATATCTGGGTGCAAATCCGGGGGTCATCATCGGATATCATGACCTGTTTAATAGCACCGAAAACAGGGAACTGTTTGAAAATTATAAAACAGAGTACAACCGGCAGTATGCAGCGGTCCCGATCATCTTTATGGGAAATGCCGTGCTGGAAGGAGACTATGCCATCAGGACAAACCTTGATCCCCTGGTGAAGGGATATGCAGAGCTGAACACGAAAGGATTTTCTTTTCCCTTACTCCCACAACTTTCCCTACTGTCACCGTCCCCAACAGTTGGGACAGGTATCAGTATCCCCCTGATTATCGGAGCAGGACTTCTTGATGGTATCAATCCCTGTGCTTTTGCAGTCCTTGTCATTCTGCTGATTTACCTGATGAGCCTGGGGAGCAGACAGAAGATGTTCCTGGCAGGAATTGTCTACTCATCAGCAGTCTTTTTCTTCTACTTCCTATCAGGAGTGGGAATTTTCACAGCCATTCAGACCACCGGGATGGTCAAAGGCTTCTCATTTGTGGCGGCGGTGATTGCCATCATTGCAGGCATTCTGATGATAAAGGATGCCTTTTATCCGGGAAAGGGTCCGTCACTTGCGATTCCAGAAGGAAAAAAAGGGATCATCAGCAGGTATATTGAAAAGTCAACCATCCCATCCGCATTCGTGCTTGGAATTCTGGTCGGGATGTTTGAACTTCCCTGCACCGGCGGCATATATCTTGCTATTCTGTCAATGATATCACTCCGGACGGATGTCAGCGGAGGTCTTGGATACCTTCTCATCTACAACTTTGCATTCATCCTTCCGCTTCTCGTCATCATTGCCCTGGTTGCATGGGGCCTGCCACCGGAGCGGGTAAACGAGTTCAGAATCGAGCAGAGAAGAGTAATCCGGATTATCATCGGATGTATTATGTT
>CAYWHV010000497.1:0-2240 GCA_964458045.1 uncultured Methanospirillum sp. | reverse complement strand
TGCCAATTGTCAGAGAAAGAACTCAGCAAGCGACTGTATAATCTCTACACCCAGGCGAAAAAGTCCCTGGAAGAGAGCGGAGCAGAAACCCTCTACCTTGCACTCGGGACTCTTGTCTGGTATGAGACCGATACCTCCGATACACCCCTTCATGCACCCATTCTCCTCATCCCCCTTGAAATTACCAGGAAAGATGTGACCACCGGTTTTTCCATCCGGATGGGGGATGACGAACCACGGGTCAACACCACCCTGTTAGAGCGACTGTACCAGGATTTCCAGATTGAGATACCCCATATTGATCCCCTCCCGATGGATGAGCACGGGGTGGATGTTGCCGGAGTCCTGCATCAGTTCAGGAAGAGTGTAAAGAATCTGCCCCGTTATGAGGTCTTAAGTACGGCAGTCATCGGCCATTTCACCTTCCTGAAATACCTCATGTGGCGGGATCTGTATACTCACGCAGAAGCGTTCATGGAGAATGCCCTGGTGAGTAATCTCGTGGATCCCCGCCTCTTTCCCTTTCCGAAAGATGAATCATTCCGAAAGCCGGCAACCCTTGATTCGTCTGTGCAGCCGGGAGATGCGTTCTGCCCGGTTGGCGTTGATTCATCACAACTTGCTGCGGTCATCGCTTCCGGGGAAGGAAAGACCTTTGTCCTCCATGGACCACCGGGAACCGGAAAGTCGCAGACCATCACCAACATCATCGCCCATTGCCTGGCTCTTGGGAAGACGGTATTATTTGTCTCTGAAAAGAGGGTGGCCCTTGATGTTGTTCACAGCCGGCTAAAGGAGTCAGGTCTTGCACCATTCTGCCTTGAACTCCACTCAAACAAGAGCCATAAACGGGAGGTATTACGCCAGTTTGAAGAGGTCCTTGGCCGGGAAGGGGTATCCAGCCCTGAAGACTGGTCCCTTTATGCCGGCTATCTTGCCGACCTTCGAACAGAGCTGAACTCATATGTCCACGCCCTTCATTCGGTCAGGAGCACCGGGGAGAGTTTTTACCAGGGGTTGGAGCGTCTTATTCGTCTTCGGGACGCTCATCATATCCCCCTTTCATGGCCGGATGCGTCTGATTGCACCAGGGAGACTCTTCGTGATGTCCAGTCATTTATTCATGACACCCAAATCATCACCGGACAGATTGTGCATCCAAGGGATAATGTCTGGGCAGGGGTGCACTGCCCTCTGTGGAGTGTCAGGTGGAAGACGGCAGTGGAGACGGGGCTGAAAAATTTCAGGGCACACATTGACAACCTCTCCCACCTCTTTCCATCCCTGTGTGATATTCTCGGAATTGATCGGGTATCAGCCCCCTCATTTCTCCACGAGATTATCCCGATATACCATCTTCTCAGTATGGCTGGATGTGTTCTCTCCTCTGACCTGCTTATTGCTCTTCGGGATCCACATACAAAGGAAGAGATAGCCGGGTTTATCCAGGCCGGAAAGGAGCGGCACGCAATCTGGTCTGATCTGTCAGGACGATATCATCCAACAGTTACCCAGGTAGACTGCTCTTCTCTTTCCGGAAAGATCGAGAGCATGAAATCAGCCTGGTTCCTGCGGCGGAAAGCATTGGGTCGGGAGATCCAATCTGATATTCAGCCGTATTGTGTTGGGGCTCCTCTCACGGTTGATGAAATCATACGGGATCTCCCCCGAATTCATTGGATGCAGGAACTGGATCAGAGAATTCAGGGTTTTTCTGACCGTGCAACCCTGTTCTTTGGCCGGTACTGGAATTCCGAGAATCAGGACTGGGATGTCAGTGAGAAGCTCCTCCGGTCAGCAGAGGAGGTTCAGGTTGCTGCATCCGGAATCGCTGCAGATGAGGATGCATATATCCGGCTTGTTACCTGCTGGAGTAGTCTCACGATCCTGTTGGAAAATGAATCGGATGCTCAGTCGATTCGGCAGCAATTCTCTGATTATGAAGATGTATTACACCAGTATGTCAGTGAAGGATCATCCCTTGCCGATCTTCTGCAGTATGACCCTGCGATACTGTGGCCACAGCAATCGGCGATAGATCTCCTCAGTGCCCAGGCAGCAACGGTTCAGGGGTGGGAGAAGGAGACATCACAACTGAAGAACTGGTGTCAGTGGAACCGGATCAAAAAGGTCGCGGATGAGAAGGGGTATTCACCGGTCATCCGGCGATATGAGGATGCCACGCTTGCCCATTCACAGATTGAGGATCTGCTGCTCCGGAGTTATTACCAGAACTGGGT
>CAYWHV010000496.1:0-2255 GCA_964458045.1 uncultured Methanospirillum sp. | reverse complement strand
CTGGTCAATGGTCACAACCTGCTGAACTCCGGTGATCAGGTACTGGATCCGATAATCAAAGGGTCCGATCTGCTCCATGATACCAAACACATCAGCCATGTAGCTACAGCAGTGGCCACACCGGTTACAGGTATCCGGGGTTGAACGAGATTCAGACATGATATTGAATGATAATGGTACTTTTAATGGAACTGGTCTTTTTACCTGGAGTTTTATTTGCAAATCATAAATGACGTATTTTCACCATTGACCGATCAGGCAGATGAAAACCCTCATAGTACAGGTTATTTTATTGTGATATATGATAGGGATTTATGTTGAGCAGTCTGGCTGGAACTCCGGGATCAATAGGGGATCATCTCACATATGGCGCTGCCTCCATATATGGAAACACATTAATAGGATCCATCCCACATATGATATTATGGTTACTCCGGAGGATCTGGAATGTCTGAAACGGATCGCCCTCATGGGTGGTCTGAATACTCCGGTTTTCCTCAAAACGATAAGCCTTGGTTCTGAACTCGGATTCAGTCCCCAGACAGCATCCCGAAGATTGCGCTCGCTTGAGCAGCAGAGTTTCATCAGCCGGGTTTTAGGTACTGACGGACAACAGGTGACCATTACGCATGGCGGGGAAGATGCTCTCCGGCAGGAATACTGCGACTATTACCGCTTGTTTGGTCGGCAGGAAAAATCCCTGATGATGAATGGAACTGTTCAGTCAGGCCTTGGCGAGGGAGCATATTACATGAGCCTGCGTCCCTACACTGATCAGTTTCAGGGATTGCTTGGGTTTACCCCATTTCCCGGCACATTAAATATCCGGCTTCTTCCTGGAGCTGCCCGGCAGAGAAAGCGTCTTTCAAGTGCAGACTGGAAGGTTGTGCAGGGATTTGAGTCTGAAGGCCGGACCTTTGGTGATGTCCGGTGTCTTCCCTGCTATATCAGGGATGTTCCCTGTGGTATCATCCTTCCCGGGCGGACCCATTATCCGGAAGAACTCATCGAAGTTGTCTCTCCGGAAGGCCTTCGAAAACGATTCTCATTGAAAGATGGTGATGAAGTAACAATAGAGGTGACATTATGACAAAAGACGCATTTACCGCACTCAGGCAGGGTGAGATGGTCCTGCTGTATGATTTTGATGACCGTGAACGTGAGACCGATTTTGCCATGCGGTCTGATCTGATGACTCCCCGTGACATCTGCCGGATGCGAAACGATGCCGGTGGACTTATATGCACGGCAATACCCTTCCTGGCAGCAAAAAAACTTGGTCTTCCGTTTGCCCGCGAAGTGCTCCGAAACTGTGCCATGGTTGAAAAACTGGGTGACATCCCCTATGACCCGTCCAATAATTCCTCGTTCTCACTCTGGGTTAACCACCGGGATACGTTCACCGGGATTACTGACCGTGACCGGACGAAAACCGTGAATGCACTATCCGAAGTGGTTCAGGCGGTTATGAACGGGGAGCCGTCATCATTCAAAGATCAGTTCAGAACTCCCGGTCATATGCCGGTTCTCATCGCAGCAGAACATCTCCTGTCCCAGCGTCATGGTCAGACTGAGCTCTCCGTTGCCATGGCAGAGATGTCGGGGATCATCCCAAGCATCACCATCTGTGAAATGCTTGATGATGATTCGGGATATGCCTTGTCAAAAGAAGATGCAATACGATATGCAAAACGTCATGACCTGGCCTTCATTGAAGGATCAGAGGTTCTGGACCGGTGGGAAAAGGTTGCCTACCCTGCAGCTCCATGCACCGGATCTGTTACCGCAGCAGTAAACCGCATTTAAATCTCTCCGTCACCTCTTTTCTTCGAACGTTTGTGGTTCGTCTGACACAATCTCTTCTGTATCTTCTGTTCTGCAGGAAATCTCCCGGTGCACAATACACATCCCTGCAATAACTCCAAGGATGATATTCAGGTAAAATGTCACAAACCGCCAGAGCAGAACAAAAATTCCAAGCATACCTGCCGGAACGATGAGTGCATATAAGGATGAAGTGGAGAGTTCAGTGATGCCTGATGATCCGGGGGTTGTCGGAATCATCATGATGATGGCAATGAGAATCTGAAAGAAAAATGATAGGATAATGTACGGATCAAGCCCGAGTCCCATCAGGATAACTGATGCTACCATGAATTCAGTGATCCAGAAAAATGCTGTTGCACATCCTCCGGCAAGAAGGCCCCATCGTGCTGGTCCGGCAAACCGTGTAAAGCATGTAAAGAAGTTATCAA
>CAYWHV010000495.1:0-2257 GCA_964458045.1 uncultured Methanospirillum sp. | reverse complement strand
TATTCCAATCTGTTAATGCCCAAAATACAACAACCAGCAAATCCCTTAAGAAATACCAGCTATAATAATGAATTCATTTATTTGATGAATTCATTCCATGATTCTTTCTTTAAAAATTTGTGAAAAAGTATGACAGATACCAGGAAGAAGAAAAATACCTTAACATGTGTTCCCATGAATGAAGCAGATCGAATGCGTCTTTCGGTCGGAATGTCTCCGGTCAGCAGAAAAATATCAGAGGAAACAAAATGGAGTAAGAGGGGATTCGTTCCTTCCTTTGAAAATACTGACAAAATCCTGATGGAAGCTTCTCACCGGATTTACAAAATACTCGGTTTAAAAGACCGATAAAAGATTTTTACCTTTTTGCCGGACCTAATGGGTCGGGAAAATCCACAATCATTTCTTCTTATCTTAAAGATGAAAATATTATTTTTCTGAATGCGGATTATTGTGCTCGTACAAATCCAGATATTCTGAATATGCCTGACGGTTGGGAAAAATCAATCCAGGCACAGAAGGAGACAGAAAGACATCTAGAAGCGATGATATCAAATGGCCTTTCTTTTGCATGGGAAACAGTTTTTTCCCATGAGAGTCGCCTGGAGATCATGGAATCTGCGAAGAAACAAGGATACCTGATTCATCTCTATTACATTACAACAAAGAATCCTGATATCAATGTTGCCAGGGTTCGGACCCGGGTAATGCAAGGGGGTCATGACGTTCCTGAAGAAAAGATTCGATCGCGATATTTTCGGTCAATCTCATTTCTGCCACAGATGATCCTTACTGCTGATGAGGTCATGATTTTTGATAACTCCTATACTAATATCGAACCAAAACTTCTGTTTCAAAAATTTATGAAAGGAGAGGAGAATTCTAATCCTCATATGATTACCTGGGCAGTTGAAGATGATGACATCACTGAGTGGGTTATTATGTATCTGATGCGTCCCCTTGAGATATTGGGATATTCTATTCCATGTTTTTTATGACACCCATTCCTAATGTTCTTCGATTTCAAAATATGGATTACAACCTGTATGCACCACGCCCATTCTCCCTTAAAACGTAACTGGGATAAGATACATCATTTTTAGGACATCAGTAGAAAAAATGAACGTAAATATATAGTAGTATCCTGGTGAAACCAATCATTTTAGGAGGGTGGCGGAACCGACTGTACTTTATCGTCACCTCTCGATGGTGACAAGCTTCTTTAACAAGAATTTATTTATCGGGTGTTTGTGCAATTATTAATAAACAATAATCACATGACATCATGAAGAAAGAAAATAGATTTGTATCACCTCCTGGAGCTCTACGGGTAACCAAAAACGAGGTTCCTGTTACAGAAGATGATGAAAAAAAAGCAGAAAAAGCTTTTGATACGGTAGCAGATCAACTCAATCTAACGCCATTAGATGATACTATGCTCAATATTATTCGGTCTAAAAAGAACGGATCATCTAACTCCCCTGCAGTTGTTCAACATTAACTCTGTTTGTCCTTTCCTTCATTATCTTCTTTTTTCCTCCCGTATTCTGTTCTTAGTTTGGATCTCACCGGAACGATAATCTGGCATCATGAGCCTGAATGGGTTACGTGGAGATCTGGCAATGAGCTGAAATGTGTTCAGGTTATACTGTAGTTCTGTCAGTGACATTCGATTTCCGAAAAATAGAAGGTAGAATTTCTGTAAATGGTTCAGAATCGGTTCCGGTTTAGGTCAGCATTTGTTCTGTTCGTTCATTTTTGCTATAACGAACTGTAAATTTTCGGACATAATAGATTTCCTAGTCATAAACCGAAATAGATTCGGGATTAGCCGCTGCATATCCTGACTGGGCATTTATGCAAGAGGTACTTGCACAATTACCCTCGTTCCCTCTCTATGTAATCAACATCCAGATATATGATCCAGAGGAGAAGGTATTAAATTTAGATAAAACGATTGGAGAAGGGGTAAACGAAATATCCTGATCCAGTAGATAAATTCAGGTCTGCACCTTTTAGATAAGTAACAAATATTTACACCCTCTCATCGAATAAATTACCTCGCAAACGAAATTCCCATGAAGAACTCCGAATTACTATCTGTACTTAAAACCGTCTACACGTTAAAGAAACAACGGAAGTATCCGGAAGCTTTGGAAGTATTCCAGAATCTCAGTCATCAATATCCTGATGATCCAGATATTCTCTATCAATTTGGTATTCTTCTGAATGCACTCAATGATTATATCGGAGGAGC
>CAYWHV010000494.1:0-2259 GCA_964458045.1 uncultured Methanospirillum sp. | reverse complement strand
GATTGATCCAAGTATTTAGAATTTCAAGTGATTTTATATCTTTTCGAATGAGCCCGAGCAGATGTGATGTATCCAGAAGTGGCATTATAACCTGATATCTTTTGGATAATTGGCTCGGCTTTCTTTTATGACGGTTTCTATTGCATCTGCAAATTCGTTATCCGGGTCAAGGTCTGAAAAAATTTCAGATAACATCTTCTTTTTTGAAAAATGTTGTGTGATTACTTTAGAAAATGATTCATTTTCGAGTTTTTTAAATATCGCAGACATTCGTATGCCTTTTCTCTGATGCTGATTGTTTTTGTACTCATAATTCACAAACCTTCTGTGTATATTTGTGTATGCAGATCTATTTAACTATTTTTTTGGGTAATGAATGAGTTCTTTTTTTTATTCGATGAATGAGATGAAGGTTGCTAATAAAAAATTATCAGGTTTTGAACCTTGTCGTTAGATAGTATTATCGAAAAAAACCCATGATGTTTCCATTAGCCTACCAAAAGAAAATTTGATGCTTTTTCAGAATAAATATTCATTATATTACTACTTATCGATGAAGAAGAATATATGTTAAGGGATTATCGAGTAATTATTCAATGTTACCTTAAGTTCTATTAAAATTTCATAAAAAACTTTCAATACAAAGGGATTGTCCGTGAATGATTGCAACTGAAATCAATCAGAAAAAGGATAAAATTTTACAGATTGCCCAAAAACATGGTGTATTATCTGTAAAAATTTTTGGATCTTTTGCAAGGGGAGATGAATGTAACGATAGCGATGTGGATCTTCTCATAACAGTGGGTCCTCATCATTCCAGATGGTTTCCGGGAGGTCTGGTTTTAGATCTAGAGGAATTACTTGGAAGGCGTGTTGATGTTGTAGAAGAAGATGCATTACCTGAAGATTTAAAAATAAGGCTTCTTCAGGAGGCTGTTTCTTTGTGAAAGGGGACGATTTATATCTTCATTTCATCAGGGAATGCATTTATGATATCCATACATTCATTTCAGATGGTGAGGACGATTTTCATCATAATAAAAAGACTCAATATGCGGTCCTACGTGCTCTTCAAATCCTTGCTGAGTCTACCCAGAGGCTTTCTCCCGAGCTTAAAGGTGAATATGCTGATGTAGATTGGAGAGGAATAGCTGGATTTCGTAATGTTCTCGTCCATGATTATTTTGGATTAAATTCGGTAAGAATCTGGGAAATAATTGAAAATGATTTACCAATATTGGAGAACGTAATTAATCGAATGATTGATAAAATCCGCCACAAGGCATGAAAAAATTCGCGATGAGCTATCTTTAAACTGCTATTCAAAATAAAATTTTTTTATGATTTTTTCCAATTTCTTTTTTTTTCAAAATAGTAAATCTTCGTTGACGCTCAATTTTACGATCTCACTAAAGTTTCAGAAGAACCTCTGATTTTTTTAGCCTCATTACCCTGTTATGGGGAGATTTATTAATTTTTAACTGTTAAAAATTAATAAATTAAAAATCATAGTTTACTGGCGATTTTAAATGTAAAATTATATTTCTGACCTTATTTGATAAATCTGACAAACTTTATTATCTCACAATAGTATCTACTATCATTCTGTAAAGGAAGGGTGTGATACGTATGAAGACCACATTAGTTCTTTTTCTCATGTGCCTGTCGGGCATTCTCATCACCGGAGTTACTGCTTTTGATAACCCACAGGGCAATAATCCGGTTTGCCAGCCATGCATGAATTACGAACTTGGATTTAACGGACCACTTGAATACACTCCGTACATGGAACCACTCAATGATCGTTCGTACCAACCAGGGAAAATTTACATTGTATACTCAGTTGTAGCAAAAGGAGATGACTGGTGGACAGAAGCGACCGGAAAATGGCAGGCTTGGGGGCCGTATGAATTTAAGGCTGGAAAAGGGTATATAGTTGAATTCGGGCCAGATGATGTTGTAGGAATGGATGAAGGTGCCCTTCCGTATTACGTAGAAGGGACTGCATCCTGGCTTCAGGCATTAAATATTGACTACTGGGACGAAAATGCCTATGCATATTGTGTTGTATCAGAAGAGCGGTTCACACAGACTTCAGGAGACCATGATGAACAGGAAGAAGAGGTTGGTACAGATGAACCGGTTCTTATTCTGAACATTGATACCCTTGGAGGAGTAGATAACAAACCCACTGCTGACACCTATCTTGAATTGTCAAAGAAGACACGGATCACAAAGATACAGACATATCACTGGAAT
>CAYWHV010000493.1:0-2261 GCA_964458045.1 uncultured Methanospirillum sp. | reverse complement strand
AAGTATTCCTGTCATTGACACCCCATGGTGAAAAAGCATACCGGCATCATGAAACGCTTCATGAAACAATTTACCAGCGAATTATCAGTCGGATTGATCCCCTGGACCCTGAAGAGATACAAACCCTGAAACGGGTGCTTCAGGCGATGGATTCAGTATATGACGAACGAATAAAGGAAGTCAGAATGGAACTTGACCTGCACACAGCCCAGAATACAGCGGATAATGCAATGGAGACCACATCATGAGTGCCGTTCGCAGGATATGGGAACTGACTATTGCCCATCTCATTAATGATATTTATGCACCGGTCCTGATGGCACTCCAGCCGGTGCTCATCACCATGTACGGATACGGCTATTTTGAGGCTGCATTACTCCCGGTTGTCCATAGTCTTACCTCGTCACTCTTACAGCCATTCTTTGGATATCTGGCAGATAAGAAAGGAATAAAAGTAAGTGTCGGGATTTCCATCCTTCTCTCCGGTATCGGGATATCTGTGCTCGGTCTGATTCCGAACCAGTACATTATGATGCTCCTGTGTGTTGCTTTATCAGGGGTTGGACATGCCAGTTTTCATCCTGGTGCCCTCTGTCAGGTCAGTATTCTTGCAACCGGCAGTTCCCGTGGCAAACTGACCTCACTCTTTGTGGTGGGCGGGAACATGGGTATGGCACTCGGACCCATCATCGCCGGGATAATCCTTACCACCGGAGGAGTTCCGGAGGTCATCTGGCTGATTGTTCCTGCAATAGCAACCGCATTATTCCTGCACTTAAACCCGCTTGCAGAGTGCTGTAACATAAAACAGGAGACGGTTTCAGAAGGAAAGGAGAACTGGAGGCCGGTTATGCTGCTCTTTTCAGGAGCGACTCTCCGGTCATGGGTTACCTTTGGAGGAATGACCTTTCTGCCAACCTACCTGGTGCTCGAAGGATATTCACTCCTTGAGGCGACTACCCTGGTGAGTATCATGATGGTTGCCGGTGTTGCCGGCCAGTTATCAGGAGGTGCTCTTTCAGACCGGATAGGGCGGAAAAAAGTGATTGTAATCACCACATTTGCATCCATTCCGGCATTTATTGCCATTCTCCTGACCCATGGACCGCTTCTGATTGTATCCATGATGGTCTTCGGATTCCTGCTCTGGTCATCCTTCTCAGTCACCATTGCTATGTCCCATGAGATGGTTCCATCAAAAATTGGACTTGTTTCAGGATTATTCCTGGGAATTGCCCTTGGTGCCGGGGCAATCGGTGTTTCAGTATCAGGAGCAATTGCAGATATGGCAGGGCTTTATACGAGTCTTGCAACGTTCCCGATAATCCTTGCAGTATCAGTTCTCATATTCATGCTGGTCAAATCCCCCCCTTCTCATCCCCACCAGGAATAATATATTCTTTCTTTTTTATGAAAGGTAACTTATGTAAGGGTGCCTAATATAGCATAAGGTGAGGTGGATGTGGTCAGGGAAGAGTGTATGCGTTCTTCTGATTATTTTATTCCTGGCAGGAGGAGGAACTTTCTGCTATGCGGATGAGGAAGATACCAGTGAGGGTGGGTTTGCTCCATTATCTCTTACATGGCAGAAGATAGCTGCAACGGAGAATACATCAGCAGACAGCCAGTACTGTTGTGGGAGCGGGCCGCTTCGGGAAAGCCCGGTGGATCTCTCACATCTTATCGGAAAGAAGATACGAAGTCTGTCAATTTTAGCAGACTATCCTTCAAGATTTGATCTTCGTGATTCAAACCGGGTTCCTGCTGTCCGTGACCAGGGGCAGAGCGGGAGCTGCTGGGATTTTGCTGCGATAAAATCTCTTGAATCATCCCTTCTCCCAGAGGTTACCAAGGATTTCTCGGAAAATAACCTGAAAAACCATGTCTCGGTCTATGATCCGGAAGGTTTTGACTTTGCCGATGGAGGAAATGACCTCATGGCTGCTGCATATTTCCTGCGGGGATCTGGTCCGGTGCCGGAAAAACTGGATCCATATAATCCGTACTCCTTTGTATCACCCCAGAATCTGCCGGTTGAAACACGGGTCAGCGATGTCCCGATGATACCCGGACGGTCAGGTCCGACCGATAATGAAAATGTGAAGTGGGCCCTCGTGAATCTTGGCTGTCTGTACACAACCATCCTCTACGATGACCAGTATTTCAATATCGAAACAAATGGATATTACAATCCTGACGGGACAACGCCAAATCATGCGATCTCCATAATCGGCTGGGATGACACCTTTGCTGCATCGAAT
>CAYWHV010000492.1:0-2263 GCA_964458045.1 uncultured Methanospirillum sp. | reverse complement strand
AAGTCAGGCTTACGTCTGGTCAGGTCGGCAGGGTTTGTTTTATTCATCCGGATAGCCCCTGAAAATTGGTCAGGGTCCGTGTATTTTGTTTGAGGTGGTTTTGAAAATAGCCTCATAATGGCCTTAAATCTTATTTTTATCGATAATCTATATCTCATATAATCGAGATGAAGGTAGTTTCACAAGGGGGTCTTCCTCCCTTATGTCCCCTATGAAATAACCAGGAGTTCTTTATATGCTCCCTCTGTGGGATTCATTATTGGCCTGCTATTGTCCAGCTAATCGGGGGACGAAATGAGTGGAGGTCAAGATGTTTTGAGAAATCAAATGGTCCATGTGCGGTCTGATGTAAATACAACATTTATACTAATCCTATCTCCTCAAAATATATTAAAAAGTAAATAAATCAATTTATACTTTATTTATAAAAAAGAACTAATTTGTAGAGATGGGGGGAATATCTTCTGGTACATTCACCAGAGTGGGAACCGTTAATGGAGCAATACCCGACAGAATGACGTTTTTTGCGATAGTACTAGCCCTTTCCAAAGGATATATCACTCTTCATCGTAAGAAATAGAATGATACAAGCGGAATGACATCCCTGATTCTCTCCTTTTTCACCGCTGAGAGGAGAATGCCCATATGAGAGAAGCTGATTTTCGGGATCGCGAATCCCTGGGAGGAACATCGCCAGGAGAACCTCATGATACATGTACTGTGTCCAAACGAAAAATTGTCGTTTCACGTGCAATAATCATATCAATACTCGTCTCCATCCTCCTCGGTATTATTGAACTTGCATTATCAGCACAGACCGGTAACCGTGCTATTTTCATGGACGGTATCGTTAATATTCTCTGTATCATTCCGGGTTTCTTCTCTCTGATGAGTCTTCGGATCAGTTACCGGATGGCTGACTGGAAGATGCAGTATGGATACCGGCGAGTGGAGACTGTTATGATCCTCTTCTTTGCTCTCCTCGTCTGTGGCGTTGCAACAGAGCAGATTGCAGAGCTGTTCCTCTCTCCAACCATCATTCAGACAAAGGATGCGGGAATGCTCACCATATTCTATGCAACCGGTGCCATCCTGATAGAATTCGTACTCTCACAGTATCTCTGGCGGACCGGCAGGGAACATACCAGTCAACTTCTCCTCCTTGATGCCATCCTTATCAGAGGAGATATGATGATCTCTGCCATTATCCTTGCAGGCGGTCTCTTTCTTACAATCTCACCTGAGATCACTATCATTCAGACCATAATAACTCTCATTGTACTTCTTATCATCTTTGCCTACGGCCTTCGGGAGGCGGTATCCTCGATCAGGGAACTGGTGGATGCAGCCCCTTCTATGCAGGTAAATATCGCCATCGAACGGCTTGTGGAGGAAGATCCAGCTGTGTATTTCATATCACAACAACGGATCCGAACCTTTGGAGGAGCCCTTGCAGTGGACCTGACTGTTGAGATCGATCCTTCCCTGACAGTCCTGGAGGGATATCGGCTTGCTTCCGGGATAGAGAAGAAAATATCCGCAGAAGTAGATAATGTAATGGAAGTGACTGTCAGGACCCACCCTGCCGGGGTGTATGCCGGTTTGGTGGAATAGCAGCCATATCCACCAGATATCTGATGCAGAAGAGATGAGCGGTACCGGGATTACTAGATGAATACTAAGAAAACCTCAAATGACTATCCCTGGACATTTATTCAGAAGTGCCATGATATTCTATCCTTTCTTCGAGTCTGTTCGGAGGAGAGACGGATGTCACGGGTGCCAGCGGAAAAAGCAAAAAAAATTCAGGAGCAGCGATTTTTACATCTGATTCATCATGTCTATGATGCGATCCCCTTTTACCGGGAACTATGGGACCTGCATGATATTCATCCCCGTGATATTCATTCTCTCTCTGATATCCAAAAATTGCCCCTGATATCAAAAGAAGAGCTCAGGGAAGGTGTGAAGGCCGGACTCTTTCCTGGATGCAGAGAAAGTAACCAGTGTATCCTTTTTAACACCACCGGGTCTACCGGAACCCCTCTGACCATCGGGTGGAACCGGGAGTTTTCGATTCGACTGTCTACCTATTTCTCACCCGTTCTTGTGAGCAGTTTCTCTGGGATCCCGGTGAGTAAGGAGGTTTTTATTCTCATTCTTGGCAGAGGGGACACGATCCCTGTTATCTCACATGATGACCCGCATATGATCCCACCTGATATGACCTACAACCGAGGTCTTATCTCATTTATTGATGCCC
>CAYWHV010000491.1:0-2270 GCA_964458045.1 uncultured Methanospirillum sp. | reverse complement strand
TTAACAAGAAGTGCATACTGGTATTCACTGACAATCTTTCGAAACTGATCAGGTGTGGGAACATACGGAGGACAAGTGAGTTTTTTCCCATACGATATACAGCCACTTTTGCACTTTAGGACTACGCGGTCTTCCACGCTAATATGAGATGCAGGAATGATTTTCGCATCGGCAGCACCCATTTCAAAGGCTTTTTCCACAAGGAATGAAAAATTCTCTTCGCCATTTATATTTGAGCCAGACATATCAGATCCAGTATGAATGTTTAGGTTCATGGTATGAGAATTCTTCTCAACTCTCATGTGAATAGAGTATATTCAGTGAACACAAACGATTATCCGTCTCCACGGTTTACCTTCAGTCATGAGATGGTGTTTGAAGATTGCGATATTGTCACTCATTTTCGTTGCAGTCAATACCTATCCGGTATGGAGCGATTTTACAGAGCCCCAACATATCGAACTGGTTTTTTCGAATATGACAGATGAGGAGCGGGTTGGACAGCTCTTCATGCCTGCAATCTCCTCCTTATCCGGAAACGGGACTCAGGAGATGACACCAGAACTTGAGTCAATGCTGGGGAGAATTCATCCTGGCGGTGTCATTCTGTTTGCACGGGACCTCTCATCAGTTGGACAGGTGGTGACACTCACCGATGCCCTACAAATTGAGGGATCAGTCCTTGAACATGGAGACAGAGTCCCCCTATTTATTTCGATAGATCAGGAAGGAGGGTATCTTACCAGGCTTCCTTTTGGTCCCCGGATGCCGGGAAACATGGCTCTTGGTGCGAGCAGGTCCGCAGAAACCACCAGGAAGGTTGCAAAGGCAATCGGAGATGAACTCTCGTCACTCGGCCTGAATATGAATTTTGCACCGGTCCTTGATGTGGAAACAAACCAGAATAACCCGGTGATCGGAATCCGGTCATTTGGTGCTGACCCGGATCTGGTTACAGAGCTTGGAGATGCCTATATTGCCGGAATGCATGATGCAGGAATTATTTGTAGCGGGAAACATTTCCCTGGTCATGGGGATGTGGATATCGACAGCCATCTCGGACTTCCACTTGAAAACCACACCAAAGCCAGGATGAATGAGGTCGAACTGGTTCCCTTCAAATCAGCCATAGCATCAGGGGTGGATGCCATCATGACCGCTCATATCATCTTCCCGGCATATGATAATTCCACAAATCTCCTTGATGACGGAACAGAAGTTGCAACACCGGCAACACTCTCTAAACCTATCCTGACCGGGCTGCTCCGGGAGGAACTCTCCTTTGATGGCCTCATTATCACCGATGCCATGATGATGAAAGCGATTGTCGATAATTTCAAGACCGGAGATGCAGCGGTGAGAGCAGTCAGGGCCGGGGCAGATATTATCCTCTATCCTGACCCGGTTGATGAAGCTTATGAGGCCGTTCTTACAGCATACCAATCTGATCCGGAGATGAAGGCCCGGGTCGATGAATCAGTGAGACGAATCCTTACAATGAAAGAGAAATATGGGATAATCAATCCTCGTGTATCGGAAAAGAATCCGAACCTTGATACGGCATCACGAATTGCCCATGCACAGGAGGTCTGCCTGGGAGAAGAAGCCTATGCGGTAGAACGGGAGGCATCAGAACAAACAGTCACCCTTCTTTCAGACCGGAACAATCGTGTTCCCATTTCATGCCCGGAAATGAAAAGCATTACAATATTTAGTCCGACAATGCCCTTTACCAATGAAACATCTCTGGCGGTTGAGGAGGTATGCAATGGGCAAGGCTTTTCACCTGAAATATTAGCTTATACCTATCAGAATGAAATGGAGTTATCAGCGGAACAGCAGCAATCTGTGATGAATGCATCCCTGGTTATCCTTTACACAAGTTCATCCAATGCAACACAGCGGACTGACGAGTCCTACATCCCACAGTTTTCTCATAATTTGCTCGATTTTGCCAATGAGTATGAGATACCGGTGGCAGGTCTAGCGTTAAACCAGCCGTACGATATCATGTTCATGCAGGATATTCCCATTTATTTTGCGACATATGCAGGAAAGGCCGGAGGTCAGAATATCCGATCTGCGATTCGTGCATTGTTTGGAGAAATTCCGATTACAGGGACCCTTCCGGTGAATATTGAGGATGAGAACGGAACGGTAATTTTTCCTATGTATTCCGGGATCATCCGGTAACTTAATGCCTGATTCGATTATAGAAACTTCCATTTTAGGCTCACCGATTCTTTTTTCACTAAAAAAAGGTGTAAAAT
>CAYWHV010000490.1:0-2282 GCA_964458045.1 uncultured Methanospirillum sp. | reverse complement strand
AGATTGTCTCGGTGGATAAAAAGGGATTTACTCTCTATGGAACTGAGATGGATAAAATGGCGCATATTTCAAAGATCACCGACCACTATACCAAGCGAAAGGAAGCAGCAGCTCAAGCAAAGGCCAAAGAGAAGAAATAAATTTCCTTTTCCATCAGGTCAGATCGGCACAGTGTCTTAAAAGCGCAATACATCCTCTTTTATCAAGCGGCTGATTATCATTCCCACATTTCGGCGAATAAATACAGGCCGGACACCCGTCTTTACATCGACATTCCCGGACCATCTTTTCCGCCGACTCGCAGAGCTCTTCATAGATATGATATGCACGTTCTGCAAGGCCAATACCTCCTTCATACCCGTCATAAACGAAGATGACTGGTTTTCCCCTGACCTCTCCAGAGCTGGCCGATGACAGGCCCCCCAAATCCCACCGGTCACAGAGGACATGGTAGGGCATCATGGCAATGAGAGCATGTTCTGCGCCATGAAGGGAGCCGCCAACATCCCGGTCTGCTGATAATGCACCCATCCCCTCCTGGGAGAACTCAATCCAGACCGATATCGTCTCAAAGGTGATCGGTTCAAGAGAGAGTGGTTCGGTGGAGATGGTCCTTTCATCAATAAGCCGGCGATACCCGTGATAGAGTTCTGATACCTCTACTCGTCCCAGGCAGAGGGTTCCGGACCGAATCTCCCGGCTCATCAGCCGCTCCCGGACCTGAATACCGGTCTGATGGTTCACCTTGGTGTAGTACCCCGGATCCTCCTGGGATGCAAAGATCCGGTGACGGTCAAAATCCCAGGTACTCACCATATACCGCTCTCCCTGATGTAACAGTACCGCACCCGGATGGGCCTCGCGACATGCCTGCCTGATATCCAGTGTCTCAATAACCCGGTTTCTGACCTCCACCGTCCAGACTTCACTGATCTGGGACAATGAAACCAGTTCACTTGCCCGTTTCCTCCCGGTATAGACATATCCCCGTGGCGTCCCGGCAACAAGGCCATTCTCTACCAGTGCATCAAGATGGTTGGTCATCCCGTTTCCAAACCAGTGGATATCAGACTCAGGTCTGACCGGAAGTTCAGAAGCGGCACAGAGCAGCTGACCGGAGAGGATATAGGGGTTTTTCGTATCGATGATGGCATGTTCATGGGGGCGGGCAAAGAACTCCTCCGGATGCCGCATAAAAAACTGGTCAAGCGGGTTTTGCATCGCGATAAGAATGGCAAGGGCGTCAGATACCGACCGGCCGGCACGTCCTGCCTGCTGCCAGACAGACATCATGGTCCCCGGATACCCGGTCATCACCACGGCATCAAGAGACCCGATATCAATCCCGAGTTCCAAGGCATTTGTCGATACAATCCCCCTCATAACTCCTGCTTTCAGGTTTCGTTCAAGTTCCTGCCGCTCTTTCGGGAGGTACCCGGCACGGTATGCGGCAATGCTGTTCATCTTATCAGGAGACTTCCGGGAGAGATGGCTCTTCGTCCAGACTGATACCAGTTCAGTCATCCGCCGTGAGCCGGTGAAGCAGAGTGACTGCAGGCCGGCTTCAACCAGGAGAGACAGGATCTCAGCGCTTTCCGAATAGACCGAGCGGGGCTGTACCATCTCCTGGTACGGATTATACAGAATAAAAAACCGGTCTCCGGTCGGTGCCCCACTCCTCTCGATGATTGTCATATCCCGTCCGGTCAGGTTTCGGGCAAAATCAGCTGGGTTTGCAAGGGTTGCCGATGAAAGGAAAAACTGCGGAGACGAGCCATAATGTTCACAGATACGAAGCAGCCTTCTTATAAGAACAGACATACTACTCCCAAACACCCCCCTGTACTGGTGGGCCTCATCCAGGATTATGTATCTGAGTCGTGAAAAGAAGGAGGACCATTGCCGGTGCCAGGGGAGAATCTGATGCAGTTCATAGGGATTTGTGAGGATGAGTCCTGCCTGGGATCTGATGAGGGCCCGGTCATGCTGGGGAGTATCACCGTCATAGATAGCCGGATTAAGCCGCATCCCGGTAGCTTTTTCAAGATCCTGCATCGTCTTCTGCTGGTCACGGGTCAGTGCCTTTGCCGGGTAGATGGCAAGGGCGGTGGCATCCCTGACCTCCTGCCGTATGGTGAGGAATGGCAGCAGAAAAGAGAGGGTTTTTCCTGAGGCAGTCGGCGTGCAGAGAATGACATCCTCACCGGCTGCAATCGCTTCTATTGCTTCTGCCTGGTGGGAGTAGAGCGTTATTTTCTCCTTATCCAGCCAGTCTTTCACCC
>CAYWHV010000489.1:0-2285 GCA_964458045.1 uncultured Methanospirillum sp. | reverse complement strand
TATAGCAGAGATTATAGACTGAAAGTTAAAATAAAGCCCATGTAGCAGTTGTAACTGGTGTAACAGATCTATAGGTTCAAAGGGTGATCATTTTTATTGGACATCCTCCCCGTATCTCCTCATCCGTGTAGTATGGAAGGGACCAGTTACAACGGATGGACGGACTTGTACGGGTAGGAAGAATATTTATCCGGATCTCTGATCCCACTGAATTATATTGCGGGTTTTCGGATCAAATACAATTCCGATCTCCCAGATTTTCAGACCCTTTGCTTTATATTTTTCAGAATACCCTTTTCTTTTTATCTGCTCCAATGGACTTTTCTCTCCGTGAGATTCATCTCTTTTCACTTTGAACTCAAAGATCCATGCTGCCAGGGCCGTAATTACCGTCAAATCTATGCGTCCCTTATTTGTTGTATCTTCTGCGATCACGTGATATCCAAGACTTGCAAAAATTGTGTACATGATACTTGCATAGTATCCCTCAAAAGACGATAAAAGGTTTTTTCGGTACCGTTCATACGAAATTGAAGCAAAAAATGAATGAAGAAGTTCTTTCAATCCCTCTCCATCCTTCTTCTCCAGAACCTCAAATAACCTGTTTCGCATCTCTGATACAGGAAACCCGGATAAGGACTGACAAAATAACAGGTTTAATGATGTTCGCACTTCAATATTCGGGTATCCTAACGTGCATTGAAATCCACGTACCGGGTCAGATGTCCAGTCTTTTATCGTCAGATATCCGGCCTGAAATAATAACGTCTCAACCCTGATATTATCAACATCAAAAGACCCAAGCAGATCTTCACCGGCTATCAATCCATCAAAATCGCCCGGGAACCGTGGATTTTTCTGCCACAATCTGAGAAGAAAAGAAGGGGTACCGGTCTCAAACCAATATGAACGAAACATCTTCTTGGAAAAGAGCATTAAGATATCAAAAGGATTAGACACTGTCTGACCTGACCATGAATAGCCATTATACCACTCCCTGATCTCTTCAGGATTAAAGCCGGTCAGATATTCCCTGAATACCTGCTCAAGATCTTCATGGGTATATCCACAGATGGCGGAGTACCGGGGATCAAGGGTGATATCATCAAGGTTGTTCAGACCAGAAAAGATACCCGTTTTGGAAAATTTTGAGACCCCGGTGAGGAGAACAAATTTTAGATAAGGGTCCAGATCTTTTAAAATGCCATAAAAACTTTTCAATTCATCTCGTAATATACGAGTGGTTTCACTATCCTCTATCGCATCAAGAATTGGTTTATCATACTCATCTATTAGAACGACTACAGGCTTCTGATAGGTAGCATAGAGGTTTTTAATCAGAAGATCCAATTGGAAACCGGGAGATAATGATCTATCATGACCTACATTGTACCGCTCAGCTTCTCCAGAGAGTATGTGTGTCAGATATTCACCCAGTTCATCAGCATTCCTGTTGATACGTTGTCCAAGACTTATCCTGACAACCGGATAAACAATGGAAAAATCCCATGATGCTTCTGGTGTGTTAAGAAAAAGATCAAGAAAATACTCTTTTTTTCCTGAAAAAGCATGATCTATGGTATCAAGGAATAGACTTTTTCCAAACCGGCGTGGCCGCGAAAGAAAGTAATAAGATCCGTTATCAACTAACGATTGAATGAAACGTGTTTTATCAACATATGCATACCCGCCAGTTCGAATCTTTTTAAAAGACTGGATACCAATTGGCAGTTTTAATCGTTCCATTTCGTATTATCATTACCACGTATATGCATATATAACATAATACCACACAATGAGGAACCATTTTCCATAGGGTAAGATTCTCTTTTCATTCAGGGAAGAGGGAACTTAATTTTCGTGTTAGTTTTTTTCCTTATACAAAAAAACAGACATGTCTCTTTCCAATATCTGCTACAAGTGTTACAACTGCTACATATGCTTTAATTCAATATTTGATATCACAAATTCTGTTTTTAAGAAAATGAAGGATTCAAATCAAGGATTAGAGAGAACTCGATTTATTCAATCATACTATTGATATTCAGCAGGGTTTACCTGGGCTGAAACAATCTTTAACATCTTCATCTTCATATTGCTCAATAAAAGTCGCCATGAAGTCAATGAAATGGATGTAACGGAAAAAAGACGTTCATTTTCTGACTTTCTGCCATAGGTAAGAACCATATCACCAGGACACGAATCTATGCATTTCCCACAGAAATACCAGTCCCGTTTTAAATTGCCTTTTTCGGCTGCTCCAGTCGGACAGGATCGTTCGCAGT
>CAYWHV010000488.1:1849-2288 GCA_964458045.1 uncultured Methanospirillum sp. | reverse complement strand
ACAAATGCCAGCCTTGAGGGAGTTGTTGCCGCCAGTCATGAATTGTCAAATAGCTCGATGCAGGTCAGTCAGTTTTCTGAGAAAAATGCAGAAAATATCAGCCAGGTACAGGGAACAATGGACGATCTCTCTTCGACCGTTGGGTTGGTAGCTCAGAAAACATCAGAAGTGTCTCAAATATCACATAAAACAAACGAATTATCCAGGAAAGGATCAATTCTGGCAAAAGATGCTGAAGATCGGATGCAGTCTGTAATGTCAGCGGTTCAGAACAGTAACACCCTGATTCACGATATGGATGAACATATGCAGGAGATCATCAAGATCGTTGACATTATTACAGCAATATCAGAGCAAACTAATCTTCTTGCTTTGAATGCGGCAATTGAAGCTGCACGGGCAGGTGACGCTGGTCTTGGATTTGCCGTAGTGGCAGGAG
>CAYWHV010000488.1:0-1839 GCA_964458045.1 uncultured Methanospirillum sp. | reverse complement strand
TAGCACAGGAAGCACAGTCTTCAGCAGAACATATTGCCGTCATGATCCAAGATCTAAAGCAGAAAACCAAAGAAATTTCACAGGGAGTTGAATTGTCAACTCAGGAAGTTGAAGCTGGGAATGCTGCAGTAAATCAAACTATGGACGTTTTCGATGAAATAGTATCACAGATTGCTGAAATTGCAAACAGGATCGAACAGGTAGCAGCAGCCACACAAGAAGAAGCTGCATCAGTTCAGGAAATATCTAGGAATATTACCGAAATGAAAACGTTTTCTCAGGATATCGAAGATCTTGCTCTTGGTGTTTCAGCAGCAAGTGAAGAGACAACCGCTGCATTAGATCAGATATCAAAAGCAGTCAATGATTCGTCTGTTTCAATCACATATATTTCAGATGAGATGGATGTTTTTAAAACAGAATAATTATCATTTTTCTCTGAAAGAATACTATTGATCTAAATATGTATATTCCGACCTGATCTGAGCAGTGAGTCCGGTCAAATTGAACACTAGTTCCGCTCAAGTTGAACACACCTCCCGGTGATATTGAACACTTTTCACATTTGAGTTTCGCTTTAAAGGACTCCGAAGAAAAACATCAAGGGTGGGGGGACTTTGCCCCCCTCCCTTGGACCCAACCCCCTGACAGTGATAGGCTCGGGGGGATAGGCAAGTATCCCCCCTTCGCGGAGATTCGGTTCATCGGTCCAATGATTCATAAGGATGATTAACCTGATCAATAATGCTGGAAAGAGTGTTCAATTCAAGCGGACACACTGTTCAACTTTAACGGAAAGGGTGCTTAGGATCAAACGGACAGGCTGTTCAATTTTAGCGGAATATACAAAATAAGAATTATTTATAGAATAAATTTAATTTTATCTCTATCTCCTCCATTTTCCTTCAGGAACCAGAATCTCAAACCGTGCTCCGTTCCCGGGTATTCCGGTCTCCCGGATAGAAAGCCCGGTGATCGCAAGTATCTCTCTGGCAAGAAAGAGACCAAGACCGGTATTCTTCCCATACCCGTGTTCGAATATCTTCTCTTTCTCGTTGGCCGGTATCCCGCACCCGTCATCCTGACAGACAATGACAATATCCGGTCCTTCTTTTATACAGGAGAAGATAATCCGGGTGATATCCTCTCCATGACGGGCAGCATTGTCTATCAGAGTTGAAAATACCTTTTGGATTATGGGATCTGCAAAGATCTGAATATCCGACAGGTTTGTTGTCTCAATAATAATCCCACTGTGAGCAATCTCTGAAGATGCATGCAGAATCAGTGATTGTACCTGCTGCCATCTGCTTGCAACAATTCCAAAGTCCTCATATTCCTGAGTAAACCTGATGATTGCTTCAGCCTCTTCTGTGGCCTGTGAAGCCCGGATAAGGAATTCGTCACGTTTCGCTGGATTAGTCTCTTGTAAACACATATCATGAAACAGATGAATAGCGGTGAGGCGATTGGTGACATCATGGCGGGTCAGACTTGTAAGGAGACGAAGTTTCTGGTTTGATGCATAGAGAGCCTCTTCGGCCTGCTTTCGTTCGGTGGTATTACGGGTAATACCCGATATACCGACTATTCCCCCGGTTTCATTATGGATAGGATTTAACACAACTTCGGAGAACATAATCGGGCCATTTTCAATCGGGGTAGCTATCTCCCGGATTACTGTTGTATCCGAAGCATACACGTCTTGAAAGAACTCATCCCACTCATGACAAATATTTTCAGGAAATCCAAGTTCCGGGTGAGTTTTTCCTATGATCTCCTCCCTTGACAATCCGAGCAGCTCGCAGAGAGCCCGGTTGGCATGGGTAAACCTCCCCT
>CAYWHV010000487.1:0-2289 GCA_964458045.1 uncultured Methanospirillum sp. | reverse complement strand
TTTTCTTAGCAATTTCAGCTTTCATGCATAATTGTCCACTCAAGTGAACAATTATTATGATAATTGTTCACTTGAGTCAAGAATAATAATTTTCAAGAATTTGCCATGAAACCCTTTCCACCATGACTGTCACAATATATTCCAGACCGACACTTGCCGCAAACGCCTTTTCGAACAGATGTCCTTCCGCGCCCGTCCAGTAATTGACTTTGCCTGATTGAAGAACGCGGGATACCGCCTCTATCTCGTCATCGCCAAAACAAGGCCACAGAGGAAAAGGTTTTGTCCGAATCGCGCCGTCACTGATTATTCTTGCATCTGTCATCCGTTTTTCGTTATCTCCCCACACCCAATTTCTTCGCCCTTCACCCTTCCCGCATCACCTTTCACATTTCACATTTCCCGTTTCACCCTTCACAGGCTTCTTCACCCTTCACCATTCAATGTCAATTATACCAATTGAATATTTAATTTCCTGCCAAGAGAAGACGCCGCCTTATCTAATGTTTTCAAAGAAACAGACGAATTAGTCGGATCGAGAAGTCTATCCAGGGCAGATCTGCTTGTTCCCATCCTTCTGGACATTTCGACCTTCGATATTTTCTGCTCGCTCATAAGATTCAATATTTGATTGGCAACAATCTCCTTAATAGCATCCCTTTCGACCTCGGCCAGGATACCTTCCTCATGAAGAAAATCATCCAAATTACTTCCGATATTCTTGTGCTTCATAATTTATCCCTTCCTGAATGCGGCTTTTCTTTTTCTTGCCACCGCAAGATCACTCGCAGGGGTTTTCCCTGATGTTTTAATAAAACCGTGCAACAATACAATTTGATTTTGATAAAAAGTAAACAAGACCCGGGCAATGGAATCATCCAGTGCAGATCTCAACTCCCATAAACCATCACCCAGAGGCCTCACCAGCGGCATTCCTATCGGCCACATAAATTGAACTATTTTCAAATCCCTGCCGATAATTGCCCTTTGTGTTGATGTTAAATCCTCGCGCAGCCAATTTCTTACGGGTTCACTTCCCGAATTAGTCTTGAAAAAGACAACCGATAACGGCACGCCTGCTTTCATGATTCTTACATGTACCAATTATGGAACATTGTCAAACCTTTTCTGTCCTCCGCCGGTGCGAAGTGAAAACTGTAGGGACACCGCCCTGAGCATTCTCAAGCCTCATCAACGGTTTTAAGCCGCGAACATGTCATTTCGAAGAGGAATCTTAAAACGATGTCTTTGCGAACACTATGACCTTGTCAAGCGGAAATGAAGCACATCGGGTTTACAGACCGATACGTGCCGACATACCGCGAATTGCTCTTTAATATAGCACAAGCGATTTTTATAAGCTTATTGGCCACGTTATTTAAAACAAGCTTTTTAGCTTTACCTTCGGCAAGTTTCCGTAGGTAATATTTTTTAAATTCTGCCTTGTGCGTAACCACCGACCGTGCGGCAAGCATCAGTAATTTTCTTGCATATGCGGGCCCAAACGGCCGGATATGTGGCGGCCGGTAAACAGATGATCCGCTCTGATGCTGATAAGGACATATGCCAATGAATGCCGCCAAAGTTTTATAAGAGGTGATCTCACTAAATGCGCTGGTCATGGCGATTAAGCTGGAAGACAAAAGCAGACCGAATCCCGGCAAGCTCATTAACTGGTTTTTCATATTAGAGATCGTTGGATTCTTGCGGATGAGCTCTTCCAATTCCTTGTCGATTTCAGCGATCTGTTTTTTAAGCTCTTTCAAAATATGCGTATGGGCATTGGTGATTAAATTCACCTGAACCACATGCTTTTTATAAGCACTCATCGAATTTTGCAGGGCAACGCTCTGTTTGGTAAATTGCTCTCTGGCCGTCAGAAGATGTCTTATCTTTTCAATAATTTCATCTTTAGGCTTCCAGATTCGGAGTTCATCACTGTACCGGTAGGCATATTCAGCGATTTGCCTGCTGTCCACAGGATCGGTCTTATGGCCCACAGGATCGAATGCTCTTTTAACTTTAAGAGGAGGTTCAACGCTGACTTTAAAACCCTGGATTACCAGGTAATGCGCCAGTCCTTCACTGTAGACACCCGTTGCTTCCATACAGATTACACAGTTTGCTGGATCAAGCTTTTGCTTTTCAAACCATGCGCTGAGCGTATTGAACCCATCGAATGTATTGGCAAACCCGTCTTTTGTGGTTATTGTGGTTAAAGGTGATTGATAAATGCTGGCAACAAAATCATCAGCAGCAATATCAATTCCCACGTAATAAATGTTCTTT
>CAYWHV010000486.1:0-2291 GCA_964458045.1 uncultured Methanospirillum sp. | reverse complement strand
ATCTTCGGGTTCTGCATCCGGATAACAACACCCGGGAACCGCTTTTTGTTATATTCCGCATCCTTTATACTGGATGCAATCTGGGGGAGGTCCAGGGATTCGGAGATCTTCGCTGAAGCCACGATATTTTCTATCCGGAGCGAAGTCTCTGGAGTTGCAGACATGGTTATAAATCTATTAAAACAGTATATAAAGAGTTGGATGATTATTCATCCAGGGTTGATACATCACCAGGATCCATACCCATTTCCTTTGCCTTTAAAACCCGTCGCATGATCTTCCCACTTCTGGTTTTGGGCAGACTGTCAACAAAATCAAGTTCTGCAGGGACTGAAATTGGTCCAAGCATGATGCGTACGTGATATTTCAGGTCATGGGTAAGCTTCTGGGTCGGTTCCACACCATTGCGTAAAATAACAAAGGCTTTGATAACATTTCCTTTCAGTGGATCCGGCTTTCCAATTGCGGCTGCTTCTGCAACGGCACTGTGTGAAACCAGCGCACTTTCAATCTCGGCAGTTCCGACATTGTGACCTGCCACGATGATGATGTCATCAGATCTGCCAAGGAGCATGATATACCCTTCTTCATCCATAACCGCCAGATCATTACTGCTGTAATACCCGTATTTTCCAAAACTCCAGTACTGACGGTACCGCTCATCATTCTGATAGACGGCCTTCATCATGGAAGGCCAGGGTTCCTTGATTGCCAGGTATCCGGTGGTCCCTGGAGGTATCGGATCTCCCTCCTCATTGACTACGGTTGCAATGACACCAGGGATTGGTTTCCCAGCAAATCCTGGTTTCATAGGCAGGCCGACCATCGTTGTGACCATATGCATACCAGTCTCGGTCTGCCACCAGGTATCCAGGATTGGACACTTGTTCTTACCGATGTACTTGTAAAACCACTCAAATGCTTCAGGATTCAGTGGCTCACCGACAGAACCCAAAAGCCGGAGAGAAGACAGGTCATATGTATCCGGCCATGACTCTCCCATCCGCATAAACATCCTGATTGCCGTTGGCGCTGTATAAAAGACAGTAACTCCGTAATCCTCGATAAGTTTCCACCAAATCCCGGCATCAGGATAATCGGGAGTATATTCAGAGAGGAAAATTGTCCCGCCGACCAGGAGCGGGCCATAAATGCCATATGTGTGTCCGGTGATCCAGCCGGGATCTGCAGTACACCAATATACATCATTCTCACGAAGCGTCAGCACATATTTTGTCGTGTAATAGGCACCGACCATATATCCGCCGGCTGCATGGACGATACCTTTCGGAGCTCCGGTGGTTCCTGAAGTGTAGAGGATAAAGAGGGGATCTTCAGAGTTGACATGGACCGGATCACAATACCGGTCTGCTTGCGCAATCAGTTCTTCATAATCAAGTTCAAACTCATCAAGAAGACCGACCTTCGGCTCCTGGGTTCTGAGTATTATGACACGCTCAACGGTCGGGGCATTGATCAGGGCTTCTTCGACTATTGGCTTTAAGGGGATACTGCCTCCACGCCGGACTGATGCATCTGCGGTGATGACAATTTTGGCTCCCGCACCGGTGATACGTTCATTCAGGGCTTTGGCACCATACCCGGCAAAGACAACCGTATGGACCGCTCCAATCCGGGCGCAGGCAAGCATGGACACAACAAGCTCCGGAATACCGGGAAGATAGATGCAGACCCGGTCCCCTTTCTGAACACCAAGGGATTTGAGGGCATTGCCCATCCGCATGACGTCCTTATAGAGCTGATAATACGTGAAAATTCGTTCCCGGCCATTTTCACCAGCCCAGAATATCGCGACCTTGTTTCTCCGGTCATTATTGACATGCCGCTCCAGGCAGTTATAGGTAATATTTAATTCAGCGCCGGTGAACCAGCTGGCATAGGGATGGTTCCAAACCTTGACCTTATCCCATTGCTTGAACCAGAGAAGATCTGATGCAATCCTGCGCCAGAAGGCATCCGGGTCTTTTTCGAATTCAGGATATAGTTCATTATAATCGTGAATTAACGCTGAATCCCGGTAACACGGGTCAGGATAGTATACTTTTTGTTCAGGCTTGTGCAACTCTTCGGCTGAGATAATAATTCACCCCAATTATCATTATTTATCATGGACAATTCCTTAAATTCTTTATTATTTGCATGAATCATCGTTGATCGACAGATACGGTTATTTTATATGGGTTGGTGGTTCACATCGTAAGTGCAGAATTTGACGAACCTTCATACGTCATTTGTTGAAGCCGGAAGATCCGGCACTACATAGCAGAGGT
>CAYWHV010000485.1:0-2294 GCA_964458045.1 uncultured Methanospirillum sp. | reverse complement strand
CCCCTGGACAGTTCTGATGGAGGTGTATTACATTACCTTGCAGGAAGAAGGTATTGCAGAAGCAGATCGGCGAATTGCTCTAATTAAAGAACTTAATGTAAAGATTCTATTGAATATGGATGAGTCAACCCTGCTTACAGCTGCCCGATTGAAAGCGGAACATAAAATCTCTTTCGCTGACGCGATAATTGCCGCATTCGCAATTCGAAAAAACTGCATACTTATGCACAACGATCCTGAGTATGAGTCTCTTCGTGGCTTGGTATTAATGGCAGTTTTGCCATATAAGAATGTAAATAACCAATAACCTTATTCAAGAAAAGGGACCCTGGCAGATACAGCAGCAGATAGGAACTGGTGGGGGGGACGCTCCTTCCATATATAATTCAGAATTGAGAGGAGAGTCTCACATTTTCTCCTGAACCTGTACTTCTATACTCTTAAGAGAATTTCATTCCCAAAAAAATTCCTGATTTTATGAACATAATAGGACAAACTATTTATTTCCCATATGAGATCAATTATCTATGTCGCATCTCACATCAATACTCTTCGCACTGGCTATAACATTGATTATTCTGGGAAGCCCTTCTGGTGCGGATGTCAACAAAACATACTACAACGGGTATTCTTTTGATCCAGAACTTGTCCCATCCGGAATGATTCCCTATCAGGGTGGATGGTCGCATGGTTCACTCTTTAGTGCCCCGGACTGGCTGCTTGCCCAGATAGATCAAAACCTGATGAGTACAGTACTTGACCGGGGAGTCACTCCGACCCCGACTCCGGTAATTGGTTTCGATGCGTATGATACTCATATTTCAGAGGGATTTGCTGCTCTTGAGGGGGGAAATTATCGTGCTGCGTATGCAGCTTTTCAGGCTGCGACCGTTCTCAAACCTGATTCATCAGATGCATGGTATGGCCTTGGGATTGCCCTCGAAAGCCAGAAAAGATTCCTGTCAGCACTTGATGCCTACACGAAAGCTATCTCGTATGCACAAGGAGCATCATCAAACTGGGCGTCGTATGCAGGAAAGGGGAGAGTCCTCTTTTCCTTAAACCGGTTTGCTGAAGCGAAAACAGCTCTTGAAACTGCAATTGAGCAATACGAAAAAGCAGGAGTGTCCCATCCTGATGAACGTGAGGAGATATCCCGCCTCCTTGAAGAGATAAACCAAAAAAATACCGTTCAAAACCCGGTAATGATGTCAGCATACATTCCTCCGGTGGTTTCCGGAGTATAAACTAACTTTTTTCGCACAGGTATCCAACCTAATATGATAATATGAGAAGGAATGGGAGATTCTATGAGTAATGCCAAAAAAATCGGGATAATAATTTGTGATCGATATCGAACCTGTGCCGGAGGTAAATGCCTGAGATCCATGCACAACCGTGAAGGAGCCTTCAGCCGGTATAAGGGAATGGAGATTGAACTGGTTGGATTTGCCACCTGTAATGGATGTCCGGGAGGGAATATTGAATATGCTCCGGCAGAGATGAAAAAGAACGGTGCTGAAATAATTCACCTTGCCACGGGAATGATAGTTGGATACCCTCCATGTCCACGCATAAAATATTTCACATCCTTCATCACGGAAAAATATGGAATCGAAGTGGTGATTGGCACACATCCCATTCCTACCAGTTATTACGAGACACATACCAATCTTGGGACATGGAATTCAGAGTCATGGAAAGATATGCTGGCCCCGACCCTTGGTGATGAAAAAACCAGGGCCGATTACAATTAAACCGCAACCCCTTTTCGTTTCTCATCTACCTTTTTTCTCTGAATATAATTAGAGAATCCGCATTTTAAGCCATATGCTCACCGGTACAGGATAATTAAAAAAATATATTGTTGAGATACTTTTATGTATTTTTACTCATATGAGTAATAATGGTGCGATGCATCGTACCAGGAGTAAAACTATGCCAAGATTTGATGGTACCGGCCCCATTGGACGGGGTCCTATGACAGGAAGAGGATTTGGATACTGCCGCACCGCATACCAGCCCACACAGCAGCCAGTCGCACCTTCCGGAGAAAACCAGACAGGAGCCACCACTGAAAATATCCCCGTATATCAACCACCAGTTCAGGGTCAGGCACCAGGATACGGACTCGGTCGTGGAGGAATACCCTATGGCGGGGGACGAGGATGTGCATCTGGAGGTCCTCGAGGAAGAAGGGGACGCTGTTTCTGGTAAATCAATCCTACCAGAGAGATCTCTGCTATCTCCTTACATTAACCTGATCAGAACCCTCTTTTTGGGAAAAGTATTCT
>CAYWHV010000484.1:0-2295 GCA_964458045.1 uncultured Methanospirillum sp. | reverse complement strand
CTGTGCCCGAGTGATTGCATCCGGACGGTTCATGACAGAAATTTTATTTACTGCTATAAGTATCCGCCTGAAAGGTCATAACCTGAAAAATCTCATGTATATATACAATGCAACGTGTTGTATCAAGCACGACCAGAAAGGAAGGGATCTGGCGGTGTGATCCATGCCGGTGGTATTACTATCCTGAAAAAGGGGATCCTACCCAGAATATTCTACCCGGTACAGCTTTTGAAGACCTCCCTTCAACCTGGAGATGTCCGATCTGTAAAGAGCCGAAATCAATGTTTACCCTGATCAGGTAACCTCTCTATTTTTAAGGTACTGTCTGCCAGGGCCATCGTCCCTCCATCTCGACAACCAGGGCCCAGCTGAGAAATGTCCGGACAAGAACCAGAAGTCCCAGACCTGCGACCCGATCGAATGTCAGGTCAAGTGCCACCGTCCTGATAACGTCTGCTGCCACGAGTAATTCAAGACCCAGAAGCAGCCATTGACCCAGATATTGTCTGAATCCGGTAAACTTCTGGATCTCATCCTGGAGATGGGAATCCCGTTTCAGGAAGTATCTGTAAGACCCATGGATTACCGAACCAAATATGAGGAGAACTGCAAATACTTCGATGATTCGTGAGATAATGTCGATAAAAAGCAGAATGTAACTATCCGGTCCGGCAAACAGCCCGTCAATCATATCACCAGTTTTATCGTCCATCAGATTAACCATTGTTCCTGTAATCAATGACTAGAATAATCTGGCCATTTCTCCTGTTTTTATGCCTGATACTATCGGTTTAAATGAACATATGAGGGAAAACCGATGGGATTTTATTATCATGCAACCAGTGTTTGGATAAGCAGTTGTCCTGATCCATATGATTAGTGTAAATACCTACGCCCTTCCTGTTGTGCTGGATTTGATACGCAACGCGGAGATTTTGGGCATCAAAGTTCACAGCCTTGAGAACGGCGCTACCGTTATTGACTGTGGCGTCGAAGAAAACGGATGCCATGAAGCCGGTCTGCAATTCCTGAAAGTCTGCGCCGGGGGATTAATAGAACCCACCATCGTCCACCAGCCCATTGCAGGACAGGCTTTTCCTTTTGTCCACCTGACCGTTAAGCACCCGATCATCGCCTGTCTTGGCTCTCAGAAGGCAGGATGGGTAATTAAAAGAAACCGTTTCTTTGCGATGGGGTCAGGACCGGCACGGGCACTTGCGTTAAAGCCAAAAGGAACCTATCAGGCGATTCAGTACCACGATACGTCTGATATCGCCATTATTGCCCTTGAAGCAGGGGTGCTTCCAGATGCAGAAATCTGTGAATATATTGCAGAAAAGTGCGGGGTAAAACCATCCAACCTCTATGCACTGGTTGCATCCACCAGAAGTATTGTCGGTTCAATCCAGATATCCGGGAGGATCGTGACTATGGCTATGCACAAGCTTGAGGATATGGGCTATGATCTGACCAATATCGTCAATGCTGCCGGGCGATCCCCGGTTGCCCCGGTGAAGCGGACGTTTGAACAGGCGATGGGAGTGACCAATGACTGTAATATCTATTATGGATCGGTCATCATCTCTACCAGACTCTATTCAGATGAGTTCTCAAAGATAACGTCTGACAATTCAGAGATGTACGGGCGTCCGTTTTATGAACTGTTCAGAAATGCAAACTACGATTTTGTCAATATTGGTTCGTATTTGGGATTCTCACCTGCAGAACTGACGGTTAATGACTGTACCACCGGAAAGATCTATCATTTTGGCAGATTAAACGAGGATGTTCTCCTCGAATCCTTTCAGGCGACCTACGAGCGGGTCTAAACCGGCCTCTCCTCTTCCTTATATCGCTTCTTCGCCATATCGACGTAACTTGTCATCTGTACGGCACCGACAATACAGGCTTTGGCACATTTGCCGCATCCGATACAGGTGTCAGGGTTCGTTACCCATGCCTTGGGAACTTTCTGATTCTCGTTATCGAGGAGTTCTACTGACCCGGTCGGGCATACCGAAATACAGTCTCCACACCCTTCACAGGCAAAGGGTTCAAACCAGGGAAATTTTTTCGGAGTTTTCCCGGTGTCTTCTTCTCCCATTCCGGGGAAATGTTGAAAAAAGATGTTTTTAAATCTGTCTATTTACCTGGAATATCGGTCCAGCGGGCCTTCTCCCAGGCATCGACTGCATCAGGAGCCATTACATCAAGCCGTTGTCCGGCTTCTGCTCCCGGCTTTGTACAATAGAGTTCGGTCAGGTCGACGATCAGGACTGCATCGGTTGCAATACC
>CAYWHV010000483.1:0-2297 GCA_964458045.1 uncultured Methanospirillum sp. | reverse complement strand
CTGAAAGAGTTTCAAGAGGGCATCCAGCCGTTCAGGAGGGATTTCAATAACAACTTCCACCCCGAGGGATCCCTTGTCTGATGAAAAGTCATGTTCATGAATGACGGTCTTGATATTTCCACCAGCATCGGAGATCGGCATCAGCGCTGCAACCAGCTGACCTGGCGTATCACGGATTTCAAGCTTCATCGAGACCTGCATACATCTCCTCCCTGCATTATTACACCAAACATCTGCATTTTTTCACCGGAACGGGGTATCATCACTGGTAATAATCACCGACATCGAAAATCCGTCACCAAACGGATGCTCATCATACAATGTCGTAATCTGAGTCTTGTTTGTCCCGTTCAATGAGGTATTGTTCCCGTAAATATCCACCGACATACCTGCTTTACTAAATGAGTAGAGCGGGTCGCCAAGCGGAACGGACATATCATCCTGATAACTGGTATTGCTATAGACATGAAGACCGGTCTGACTTTCTAGTCCTGCATTTAATCCGGCAGGCGGAAGAGAGAAACTGAAGGTGGTCTTTCGTTCAGGTGCAACATAGACCTCCATGGTCTGATTCTGATACCCGGGTTTTCCAATCTCAAGGATGTGAGGGCCGGACGCAATTCCGTTCAGGGCCAGAGGCGTGACTCCGCGCACCTCACCGTCCAGAAGAACAATGGAGTTATCCGGACTGCCGGTCAGCATGAGTCCACCGGTTGTGCGTGAGGGATGAGTGCCGGCATCATACACCCCTGCGTTATGAACCGGGACTGGTTCGCTGACACTTCCCAGATACTCAGCATTTCCCATGTATGATACGCGGATATATTCAGCAGGAGTGTGATTCCCCCTGAAAAACTCAAATTCCCCAGACCTATCCGTCGCATCAACGGCAATTCGCTCAAACGGATATGCCAGATCTCCATCCGGAGAAGACTCCAGGGTTATCCGTTTGTTCCCAAGAGGAGAGCCTGATGCATCAGACAAAGTTCCGGTCACGGTAAAGGCGTATCCTTCCTGAGGGCTTTCAGGTGTCACCATTATGGATATCTGCGTCTCCTGTTTTTCTCCGGCCGCATAGGAACAGGATGTACATAGGACCAGAAAGAAGATGAGAACCGGGATATAGACCGACTGCCATGGACATACCCTCGAATATTTCTCCATATCAGATTTCATGAACTTAGGGATAATTTCGTGGCAAAAATCATGAACATACCGTTCTGGAGATCAGTGCCCGGGCCACGAAGAGAAAAAAAGTTAAAATGCGAATCCGGCTTTTCCACTTGTCGGTACAAATTCAGGATCGCCCTTCTCATACTTGATGAGGATGGCAGCAAACTCCTCAGCAGCCTCAAATCCCATGGCGGTGACAATCTTGTCCTTGTATACAACTGGCTTATTCTGAATGATTGCGTCCTCTTTCATCATCTCACGGACAGTGAGACCGGGAGCTACTGTTGCAATCTTCTTTTTCAATATGCCTGCTTTTGCAATAACTATCGGGGCATTATCAATACCTGCAACAACCTTCTGCCTGGTATTGAAGACGGTCACTAATTCAATAAGATGCCGGTTATTCCAAAGATGCACCTGGGTTCCTGGTCCTCCGACGATCATCAGGGCGTAATAATCATCGATGCCGGCAAGCAGAACGTCTTCAAAGGTCCGGTTCACTTTCGCCTTTTTACCAAGGACGCCCATTACCACCCCGACGTGCGTCGAGACAAGTTCATACGTCACCCCGGCCTCCTGAAATTTTTTCACCGGAATCAGGAGTTCCTCATCTCTGAACTTTTCAGGAGGAATCGCGATGAGTACCTTCATATCATTATCACTGTTCTCAGAAGCGTATTAACCATATTGAATCCTTCGGCTGAAACTATCAAATTCACAGACAACGCTTAGATACTGATGCCAAATCTCAATATTGCCTACCTCGGACCAGAAGACCTGGTCAAAGAACTGGGGAAAAAAGGCACTTCGACCGATATAACCTTCTATAACATGAAAAAAGGGGAGGTTACTTTAACGATCATAGAGCCCTCCCGATACCCGGAGAAATTGTCATCCCTCTATTATACTGCATCCCTAGCAGATCTTGCAATACTGGTTATTGATGCGTTGAGCGCAAAACTTGGAGAGATAATTTTGATGCTGAACGCGGCCGGGATAAAAGACGGGGCATTCATCCTGAGAAATTATCTTGACAAGGGACAGATTGCACCGCTCATCCGAGGTACCGTCCTGGAACAGTATACCGAGCTTCCTGATGATCCGGTAGTGCTGCGGGAGTGGTT
>CAYWHV010000482.1:0-2308 GCA_964458045.1 uncultured Methanospirillum sp. | reverse complement strand
GATGATCCCGACCGGTCCGACAACCGTCCAGATGGGATTTGCAGCCAGTGTGTTGACTGAGAACGGCATGACTAATCCTGCGACCGCAAGTCTCCAGGCAATTGCGACAATTGCTATTGCAAGAGGAAACTCATAGGCGATCATGGTCACCATCTCACGCTGGGCACCGACACTTGCATACGGAGAGCCTGATGCAAACCCGCCGGCAACCATGGCAAGGGCCGGGACCGTCAGCAGGTACATGATCAGGATAAGATCCCCATACTCTCCAATCATCGGCAGGGGTGTCCCGACCGGAAGAATGCTCCCCAGGGGAAGGTAGAAGAGCACCGTCACCGCCGATGCAAATGCAACGATGGGGGCAGCATTGAAAAGGGACGGGATTGCATTTGCAGGCACAACCGAATCCTTGCAGAGAAGTTTTCTGATATCGGTAAAGGGTTGGGTCAGGGGTGGTCCCTGCCGCATCTGCATCCGTGCAGCAAAGATTCGGTCAACACCCATCAGGAACAGACCGGCGATGATTCCAAACAGGGTGATGAGGACAACACCCGCAACTGTAGTAAGAAGTTCCACTATCATGACTGGAGCCTCCGTGTCTTCTCGACAGACAACCGGTGCAGTTGCTCTTTTGTCATGATGCCGGCATTCCCGTCAGTGCTTACGACAGCCACCCGGTCAGTGCATGACATGCAGGGATCGATGGATGCAACAATAATCGGTATGTCTGCAATCTGTTCTCCCTGAAGTATCTCCACCCATGCCATCTGGTTTGAGTAGGTAGATGCCTTGACTTTCCACATCTCGGGGGCTTCCTGCTTTCCATTCATCCTGACAAAGTGCATATCTTCGCCACGGGGAGCCTCTACCCGTGCAAATGCCTCGCCGGATGCCTTCTTCAGGTTCATGAGCAGCTTTGCATACTTCTCTTCAGCAAGGACCGGGCCTTCAGGCATCTGTTTCATGCACTGCCTGATGATGTCAATTGATTGTTTCACTTCAAAGATTCTGACAACAATCCGGTCATAGACATCTCCAACCGTTTCATTTCTGAATACCTCGGGCAGGATGATATCCAGGTCAAGGTCTCCGTATGCTGCATAGGGAGAGTCAACTCTGACATCCATGGCAAGGCCGGAAGCCCGGGCGGTCGGTCCCACGGTGGCAAGTTCAAGTGCACGCCGCTGTGAGAGGACACCGGTATTTTTGCACCGCATGGCAATCGTCTTGTCATTGAGGAAGAGATTGACCATCTTCTCAAAAAGTCCCTCATAGTACTGGAGTGCCTGCTCAAGACGGGGGAACATATCCGCAGTAATGTCCCGGCGTGTTCCGCCAAGCATCATGATACCATAATTGACCCGGTTCCCGGTAATATACTCAATCACATCGACTGACTCTTCCCGTATCTGCCAGGCCAGGTAGAAGAGGGTATCAAATCCGAGCTCGTGGGCTGCGACTCCTGCCCAGAGGATGTGAGACTGGATTCTCTCGAATTCGGCAATAATGGTCCGGACATAATAGGCCCGGTCAGGAACCTCGATATCTGCAATCTGCTCAACCGCCTGTGAGAAGACAAGTGCATGGGCGACTCCGCAGATACCACAGATCCGATCACACAGGTGCAGGATCTGAACCGGGTTTCTCCGCATGCCCATCCATTCAATCCCACGATGTGCCCGTCCGGGTGCAAAATCAACCTTTTCAACAACCTCACCATTCATCTGAAAGGTGAAATTGATTGGCTCTTTTAATGCCGGATGTATCGGACCGATGGGGAGTTCATAGGGTGCTTTTTTCTGACTCATTCTGCTGCACCTCCTGATGGGGCCGACTGTGCAGGTTCCGGCTCCTTCTTCTCCACCGGTTCAGGTTCAGCTACCGGAGGGACAGGCCGGTCGGTGGGGCGATCAACTTTCCAGAGTTCCTTTACCATGGACGGGGGAATGCCCTTCTCATCCTTTCTCCAGGGGTATACCTCTTCAGGGAAGTCATCTGGCAGGAAGATACGCCGTGAATCAGGAATGCCATCCACCGTAACACCAATCATATCCTGCTTCTCACGCTCAGAATAGACAGCACCGGGGATGAGGCCTGATATTGTGGGCACATGGGGATCTGATTTTGGAATCTGAACGGTGAACACCACACATATCTCCTCGTGTTTTCCTCCGAAGAATACCTGAAGGTGATAGAGAAGATCAATCATGTCACCATTATCAGCTGCTGCGATAACCCCGAGGTGCGGATAATCTATCGAGATGAGTTCTGCAACTGCATCATTGATGTCTTCACGGGAAACCGTCAT
>CAYWHV010000481.1:0-2308 GCA_964458045.1 uncultured Methanospirillum sp. | reverse complement strand
ATACCACCATCCCGTCTTCTTCCCTGATCCGTTCAAACGTGGGGAGCATCTCATGCACCGTTCCCCTGACAACACAGGTACCTTTCGTCATATTTGCCCCCGGCATGGTGGCATTCCCGTCGATGATCAGCATCCCTCCACGCATTTCGGCTCCGGCAAAAATTCCGGCATTTCCATGGACATGCACCTCACCACCGGTCAGGTTCTCGCCAAGATAATCCCCTGCATCACCCATGATCTCAATGGTTCCACCCCGCATCCCCCGTTTCTCCCCCCGGTACCCGGCAGCACAGTAGTTCCCTGCATTTCCATGGCAGACGATACACCCGCCCCGCATCTCACGCCCAAGCCAGCCGTCGGCATTTCCCCTGATCTCGATCTGCCCTCCGCGCATGAAATTTCCGCAGTGCATCCCGATATCACCTTCGATGATGATCTGGCCTGAACTCATGTACTCGCCAACCCGCTTGATCCTCCCGGTATCACCCCGGAGAATGACCACCACCTTCTCGGGAGAGTTCACATTTCCATCTTTTCTGATCGAAAAAATCTCTTCAATACGCCGGTTTTTATTTCCTTCGTATATGAAGAGATCCCTGCTGCCGATAAAATTCTCAGGAACGATGCACTCTGCTTCAATAGGCAGAAACGGTTTTTTTCGTGGTTTTACGGTCAGGGTTACCCGCATCATTGTTCTTCATCCGCATCATGTATCATTTTTTTATGTAAATTCATTGATTGATTCTGAAGATCAGAATTACATCTGACATATTATTCATCCGGACAGGGGATGACTCCCATATTCCCCATCTGCCTGAAATGGTGATCCAAGGTAAGAATATGGGGAATATTCAGATATTTCGAGAGAGTCAGGAGAGAGCAATCGGTATAACTCCATTCCTTATCTGAAAATCTCTTAAAATTTCTCCTGGTCTCCTCATCGTGTTCATCTGAAAGAATCAGATAATCACAGCCGGTTTTAAGAAATTCACCGATTTTTACTGTTACTGAATGATTTGTCTGTAAACGGAGCCATGTTACCAGTTCCGAAAAAACGGTTGATAATACTACCCATTCAATATCTGGATGTTCATCAACATATTTGCGGATTTTTTGGTGGTGCTCTTCCTTACTGATGAAATACGCAATGAGTGCTGATGAATCAACCAGAATCTTCTCACTCATCTTTGGTTACACCGCCCCTTTTTATCCCGTATACCACTTCATCGACAGTATCTGCATGATGGGTTGTCTTCTGCCTTTTTTTATTGAGTTCAGTGTAATCCTTCAGATCTTCAGGGTGAATATAGCCACAGAGATCTTTTATCCTGGATATTGCTGGTCTGCTTTCACCTTCGGAATATACTGAATCCTGCTCTGGAGTTGTGGAGGATGAGTGTGAAAAATCTAAAAGAATATTGTATACTGCTGGAAGTTTCTCAACCGGTATCTTCTTTATTTCAGTCTCGATGTCCAGATATGTAATTGATGCCATGATTCACCTTTCTTACTCATTCCTTTGAACCTGGGATAAGGAAACCCCATAGACTACTTCATCGCCAGTATCTGCAGGAGGATATATTTTATGAGATTCTAGATCGGGAAATGATACATCCGTCATAACATCCTTATTTGATATCTATGAATTCTGAACATTAAATATTCATTCAATATTCATTCACACTAATTCATCCGGTCCCCGGTAATGCAACCCCTCGTTTTACATATTCATCCTGTACCGGGTAATTCTCCAGTTCTACCGAGTAGAACCGGGTGAACTTCTCTACAAACCGGGGACTGGTACTGATATCCACTCCGTCAGGCTGGGGAACATGAACCCAGAAGGTCCGGTTTGGCAGGCCGGTGACCACCTCTCCGTCACGGGTCACCACGATCCCGCGTTTCAGGGTGTACCGGGTCTGCTGGAACCGTGCGATAAGTTCATCATATTCTGATGAGGGATCGATCCGGTCCGGCTGGATCGGGTATATGGCAACATCTGCAACAGCTCCCTCCGAAAGATGACCCTTTCCGATGGGGAGGAGTCCGAGCGCCTTTGCCTGGGCTGCCCGGGTCATGATCGCGATCTCCTCAAAGCTCAGTTCCCGGTCGATGGTCCCGATCGATGACCGGTCGGTCGTCTTCCGATGCACCGTCTCCAGTTCTGCCTCCCGGTATCTGCTACTCATAAGCAGCCCGATGATCTCAGGGTACTTGACGAACGGACCGCCGTTCGGGTTGTCGGTGGTGAGCATGACCTGCCAGGGGTTCCGGGTGAGGAGTGCCAGCTCCAGGCCGATCGCCCACA
>CAYWHV010000480.1:0-2315 GCA_964458045.1 uncultured Methanospirillum sp. | reverse complement strand
CATCCTCGAAGCTGATGACCAGTTCCTTATCCTGCAGTCGGGTATGAATCGTGATATAAAAGACATTCTTCCCATGCTTCAGGCTGTTATCGATGAGATTGTAGAATACCTTCTGCAATAGCTGGTCGGCAAAGATCTCATAGTCTGCTCCTTCATAGGTGAAGGTAAGCCCCTTCTTCTTGGTCATGGCATAGGCAAGACTCCAGCAGGTCCGAAGGTTCTGCCAGATGGGGGCCTGCATCCCGGCCTTCTGATACTCTTTCGAGAACTCGATATGTTTATTGACCCGGTCAGCAGCCTCTTCTGCAGCCTCAACCAGGTTTAAGATGACTTCATCGGTTGTCTTGCGGTGGACCAGGCCTAACATCCCTCTGATGGTGGTGAGCTGGTTGACGATATCATGCCTGGTCATACTCCCCAGCAGGCTGAGTTTCTTATTGGAGAGGAGGAGTGCCTTCTCGTTGTCCTTGAAGGTGGTTATATCACTGATCACACACAGGTGCCCTTCCTGCCCGGTGTCGAGGGGATAGGGTGCTGAAACCACCCTGACGTAAAGCTCAGAGCCATCCTTCTTTCTGGTATGCAGTTCCCGGTGAACAGACTGGTCGCTGAGGAGTTCATCAGCCAGAATGGGTTCACCCTCAAGGAGATCCAATATCTCCATGCTGTTCAGTTCACCAGGCGTCCTTCCAAAAATGGAGGCAAGTTTGGGATTTGCAAACCAGATCCGGTTATCCGGCCCAACAAGACAGATCCCTTCTTCTGCAAGGGCGATAAGCCGGGAAAGGCGCTGCTCTGTTGCATGTCGCTGCTCTTCTGCCTGCTCGATCTGATCCAGCATCTGGTTAATGGACCTGCTCAAATCACCGATCTCATCATCCCGCCCGCTTTTTATACGACCTGATAAGAGGCCGGTTTTCCCAACCTGCGCAAGTTCGGAATTCAGTTCAGAGAGGGGGGCGATCACGATCAGGTTGATGAGGGTGATGGCAACCCCCATGAAACATACAACCAGAAGCAGGAGTGAGAAGAAGAGATAGTCTCTTGTCAGCAGGCCGCTCTCGTACAGGTCACGCACACTCTTTACCTGGAGGAGTAAAAATGGGGAACCATGAATATCTGAGAGAATTCCGGTGGTCAGAATCGAATCACCTGTCACCTGTGAGCCGGTCCCGGCATGGTACCCGGCGTTTCTTTCTTCGGAGGTGAGGACTCTGACCGTTACATCCTGAAGCAGTTGATCAGATATGTCAGAGAGTTTGTTCTGGTCCAGAGGATTCAGCACGGTGACGGTCCCCCTGGATGGTCCTCCCTGATGCGTGGTAAGGATGGGGTTTTGTGCAAAGACCCAGGCTGAATTATTCCATTCCAGAAGACCGTAATTTTTTCCTTGTGACGTGAGACTGGCCTGTATGAGAGAAGTGGCAAGCTCGGACGGAACCCCGGTCAGATGATCCTTCTCATCTGTCAGCCCTCTCCCGACAATAACTGTTCCGTTCAGGTCCTGTACAATGAAGTACGTAATCTGCAATGCCTGAAATGTCGATAATGCAAGGTTAGATGAGATATATTTCGGATCATGGCTCTGGACAAAGTCATAGGTGGTGTCCCATTCTCCCCAGTCCGTAGCTATCTGTTGCAGCCTGGTTATCTCCTCATCAATGGCATGTTCTGCCCTGAGCAGATCCCGCTCCATGTATTTCTCCTCAAGGGAGGAGAAGGAGTCCATGATGGTAAACTCAAATGAGAACAGAAGCACACTCATGACTGCAAAGAACGTGCAGGCAATGATTAGAATCATCTTTGGGTAGAGCCGCATGATAACCTTCCTGAAATCCCCGGGGTGTATTGTGTATGGAAATATGATAAACGGGATAACCCCGGAGCCTGACCTGGTATTTTTCAGACCTTTCAGTTCATATCTCAATGATACTGGTTTTCCTGAACCAGACGTTACAATAGGATAATCCCACCCGGTAAGGGAAAAAAGTTCTGAGCAGGGTTTGGGATCAGGAGAGATCTACCGTGTGTATGAGGTCCGGTTTATCAACCATGAAGGAGAAGGACCGGAGAATCCCAGTCTCATTGTGGATAACTCCGGTATACTGGCCATAGAGTAACTGGAATGTTGTCTGACCCTGCACTGAGGTGACATCATTGCCAACAATCTTGCCCCCGCTCTTGATAGTAACCCGCAGGCCGGCGGCAGGCATCCCGCTTCGCACCAGGTCGATGATGATATTTCCAATCCCTTTTCTGACCGAGGATATCTCTGGTATGGGGTTTGATGCCGGGACCCGGAGATGGCTTTTGTC
>CAYWHV010000479.1:0-2320 GCA_964458045.1 uncultured Methanospirillum sp. | reverse complement strand
GGCACAGATGAAGGCTGCAGGAAAGAGTGCAGACTATGCGGTCATCATCGGAAAAGAAGAGGTTGCAACCGGGATCATTACTCTCAAAGACCTGAAGGCCGGAACCCAGGAGAAGGTAACGGCTGATGAGGCAATACAGAAACTGACATCTGCGTAAATTCTATGGCATCACCAAAACCTGCTCATGCTGATGATCTTGCGAAACAACAGCGTAGCATAAGTGTTGCTGAATTTTTTGAGAAGAACAAACATCTTCTCGGTTTTGACTCCCCGACCCGTGGCATTGTCACAACGGTAAAAGAAGCGATTGATAATGCCCTTGACGCCTGTGAGGAGGCGGGAGTCCTTCCTGATATCTACCTTGGCATCTTCCGGATGGAGGGCGATATCTTCAAGGTCGTCGTTGAGGACAACGGGCCAGGGATTGTTCCGGATAATATCCCCTATGTCTTTGGAAAACTCCTCTATGGTTCACGGTTCCACCAGATCAGGCAGTCACGTGGACAGCAGGGTATCGGGATATCTGCCGCCGTCCTCTATGCCCAGCTGACAAGTGGCAGACCGACGCTTGTTATCTCCCGGTGCGGATCTGACCGTCCGGCATTCAGATTCCTGGTCCAGATAAAAACCGAGACCAATGAGCCGGAGATCCTGAAAAGGGAAGAGACCACATGGGACCGGGTGCATGGGACCAGGATTGAGATAGAGTTTAAAAGCTCCCTCACCGCCAGGAAACGCCTGGTTGAATACCTGCGGTACACCTCGGTGGTCAACCCCCATGCCCGTCTCAGGGTTGAGATAGACGGAGAAGCTATCCTCTTTGACCGGGCCAGTGATGAGCCGATCATCCCCCCACAGGCAATACTCCCCCATCCGCACGGAGTGGAACTTGGAGAACTCAAAAGGATAGCAGCATCTTCGAAAGAGCCACTTGAACCATTTCTCATCAATAGTTTCTCCCGGGTCGGCCAGAAAACTGCCCATGAGATCATCCAGCTGGCCGGGCTCAAAGTGACGACAAAAGCCAATAAACTGGATGCTGATGGTCTTGCACGTCTGCAGTCCGCCATGCAGCAGGCAAAGGTTCCGCCGCCACCGGCAAACCAGTGTCTATCACCCATTGGTGAAGTCCTCATCAGACAGGGTCTAGAGAAAGAATTCCAGTTTGACTTCTGTTCGGCCAGGACCCGGCCTGCCAGTGTGTACCATGGACACCCGTTCATCGTCGAGGCTGCCCTCGGGTATGGAGGGAAACTGGAGGCTGAAGGGAATGCACGGATCATGCGGTTTGCAAACCGGGTTCCCCTCATGTACCAGCAGGGAGCTTGTGCCATCACCGGATGTATCAGCACGGTAAACTGGCGGGCATATAATATCAGTCAGTCAGGGCTGCCAACCGGGCCGGTCCTCATCCTGGTCCATGTTGCATCAACCAATGTCCCCTTTACCAGTGAAAGCAAGGATGCCATAGCATCAATACCGGAGATTGAGCGGGAGGTAACCCTGGCACTCCAGGAACTGGGCCGGGATCTCAAGACCTTCCTTTCACGACGGGACAAAAGCAGGCTGTCAGAAGAGCGTGCCCGGGCAATCTGTGCTATCATCCCTGAGATTGCGACAAAGGTTGCAGAGACCATTGAAAAGCCGGTCCCAGATATTACCCCGATTGAGGGTCAGATCATGCGGCGGCTGGTTGCAAAGAAATGGACCGATAACGGGACAGTAAACGTGTCCATTCAGAATTACACCTCTCATGCCCTTGACCTGACCCTGTATATCATCACCGCCGATGATGTCAGCTCAGCAGATCCGCCGGCAGTCTTTGTTGAAGAGATGGGAACTGACAAATCAGCAGTCTGGCAGATGAGGCTTGCCGGTGGCGAGGGCTGGCAGCTCAGGTATACGGGAACCGGGAATGGAATGATTGACATCAGGGGTGTTGATGAAAAGAAGAAAGTGGTGGTAGATCTTGACCGGACATAAGGAAGATATCAGGGAAAACACCATCAAACGACTGCTAGCCATTCCGGAGAAGTGGTACGAGCAGATGACCAGGGGCGAACTTCCGTCTATCACCATGCCGACCCGGACAAAAAAAAATATCGCCTATGATGAAGAGGCCGAGGTATGGAAGTACGGCGACCGGGAGCGGCTTCGGGAAGCAGGAACAGAGAAGAGTGCTCTTCATATCCTCAAGATGGCATATGTCATCTGGTTTTTAAAACATCAGATCTCGGAGAACCGGTCATCAACACTCAGAGAGTTGTATTACATATCAGAAGGCTGGAAGCGGGCAAAGTTTGGTGCACAAAACGACTCA
>CAYWHV010000478.1:0-2326 GCA_964458045.1 uncultured Methanospirillum sp. | reverse complement strand
TCCAGGGAGACAGCCCTTATTATAATGCAGAATTCCGGATGCTTCATAAAAACGGGCATTGTGTGTATATTCATGATCGTGGACAGGTAATGACCTGGACCGAAGACGGATTACCTCACATGATGTATGGAACCCACACCGATATCACGGAGAAGAAAGAGGCAGAGAAAGCACTGTTCGAAGCAAATAAGAAATTAAACCTCCTTTCTGATATCACCAGGCATGATATCAGAAATTCACTGACCAGCCTCCTCATCTTCCTTGACAAAACCCGACTTACCCCGCTATCAGATGAAACAGCAGGAAATATTGACAGAATGGAACAGATTGCACAGGTCATCCAGAATGCTATCGAATTTACCCACGATTACCAGAATATCGGCGTGAAACAAGCAGTATGGCATGATATTGCTGCAATGGTTCAATCTGTATCAGAGCAGGTGGATGGAACATCTGTTGGATTCAGGATTGATCTATCCGGCCTTGAGGTCTTTGCCGATCCCCTCATGGAACGGGCGATCTATAACATTATGGAGAACGCTCTTCGATATGGCGGCCCTGGTCTATCAGAGATCAGGAGTTATTATGAAGATGAATGTCAGGATGAACACCTGTCATGGATCATTGAAGATAACGGAGTTGGAATCCGGGATGAAGAGAAGCCACATCTCTTTGAGCATGGATATGGAAAAAATACCGGATTCGGATTGTTTTTCACGAGAGAGATCCTGGCAATCACCGGTATTACCATCGAAGAGAATGGAAGTTATGGGAGTGGAGCAAGGTTTGAGATTCGAATTCCACGGGGGAAGTGGCGGGTGAACAGTTAAACCCTTTATCTTTCTGGAAAAGCAATATAGTATTAAAGAGAATACGGTATGACCACATCAAATTCTCGTGCATCGCATAAAGATAATGAATAAGAAAAAACTACCCATAGGAATCCAGTCGTTCTCCACCATCATCACCGACGGGTATGCCTATGTGGATAAAACAAAATATATTTCAAATCTTGTCCTACAGGGTAAATATTATTTTCTCTCACGGCCCCGCAGATTTGGTAAAAGCCTTCTTATTGATACTATCGATTGTGCATTTTCTGGAAAACGGGATCTCTTTTCCGGATTATATCTTGATACACCAGAATCAGGATGGGATTTCTCTTTCAAATACCCGGTTCTCAGAATAGACTGGTCAGTCGCACCGGTCCGGACACCAGAGGAGCTCGAGCGGAGAATTCATGAAATTCTTGACACATGGGCTCTCCATTACGACTGCACCCCGGTTCCCTCAACGAGTGGGGGGAAATTTGAATTTATAATCAGAAATATTCAGCAAAAGACCGGGATGCAGGTAGTAATCCTCATCGATGAATATGATAAACCAATCCTGGATACCCTGAAAACTCCGGTTATCGCTGCAGAGATGCGGAATATGCTGAGAGACTTTTATGGGGTCCTCAAATCCCTCGATTCCAGCCTGAAGTTTGTCATGCTTACCGGCGTCTCAAAATTTGTAAAGACAGGAATATTTTCCGGCCTGAATAACCTGAATGACATTACTCTTGACAGAACATATTCTGCTATCTGCGGATATAAAGAATCTGATTTAGACCAGGTATTTAAAGGATATATTCATGAGTTTGATCAGGAGAAGGTCAGGGAGTGGTATAATGGCTATTCCTGGACTGGAGAACGAGTGTATAATCCCTTTGACATTCTTCTTCTCTTTTCCAAGGGAATATTCAGGCCATACTGGTTTGAGACCGGGACACCGGGCTTTCTCATCGAGATGTGGAAGAATGCACCACGCCTTCCGGCAGAATTTGACGGGATGGTCGCCGGAGATGAAATTTTGGGGTCTTTTGATCCTGAACAGATACGGGTTGAAACGCTCCTTTTTCAGGCAGGGTACCTGACGATCCATTCCTGGGAGAGTAATCCGGATATCGGGACATGGTATACCCTGGGATTTCCAAACCGTGAAGTAAGGGAATCGTTTAACCGAATGATTCTTTCTATTCTCGGTCCGGATACCCCGAATATATCTGTCCCGACTTATCGGACGATATTGGAGAGCGGTGATACAGAGGGATTGCGTACCCGTATCCAGGCATTATTTGCATCAATTCCTCATGACTGGTACAGGAAAAATCCCATATCTCAATATGAAGGCTATTATGCCAGTGTTCTCTATGCATGGTTATCCAGCCTGGGTTTTACCGTTATCCCTGAGGATGTCACAAATAAAGGAAGGATTGACCTTTCAGTACAGACCGGCCTCATTACCTGGATATTTGAATTCAAGGTGCTCGGAATTGATCGCA
>CAYWHV010000477.1:0-2330 GCA_964458045.1 uncultured Methanospirillum sp. | reverse complement strand
GACGGTCACGATCGGATGAAAGGATGGGGATCTGTGTGTCTCGCTTGCAGACGGGGTGGAACGGCTTGGTTTTTTTAATGATACGGCGACCACCGAGATCTACACGGAGAAAGCTGGTGGGAAGACGATTCACCAGACGGTAAAGGATCTTCTGAGGGCATACAATCCGGATATCATCGAATCCAGGACCGGCGAGATAAAACAGCAGGAACCTGCCATTTCAGAGAAGAAGGCAAAGGAGCAGGCACAGAAGGAACTTATCGAGATTGCCAGAACGCCCTTTTCCGGAGACCTGAACGGCTATATCGAGAATGTTAGAAGGGTGCATGAGCAGATCATTGATACGGTGAATATTGATGAGGTCAGGAAAGCAGAGTGGGATACTGATGCCCATGAGCGGGCAGAAAGTCTAATCAAAGATTTTTCTGCATTTCTTGCAGCCCACAAGGATGAGATTACCGCTCTGTCGATATTTTATAATCAACCGTACCGTCGCCGGGAATTAACATCTAAGATGGTGACAGAACTCCTTGCTATTTTGAAGGCAGAACGGCCACAGTTTGCACCGTTCCATGTCTGGCAGGCGTATGAGCAACTGGAGCAGGTGAACGGAAAATCTCCGAAGAGTGAACTGACCGCTCTTGTATCGCTTATCCGGCGGGTTACGGGGATTGATACCGTTCTGACCGGATATGATATGACGGTGAATAAGAACTTCCAGGACTGGGTGTTTCAGAAGCAGGCCGGAGCGTTAAAATTTAATGAGGAGCAGATGGAGTGGCTCCGGATGATCAAAGAGTTCGTCATAAATAGTTATCATCTTGAGGTTGATGATCTGGATTATGCTCCGTTTGATGCGTATGGTGGGAGAGGGAGAATGTACCAGCTCTTTGGTGATAGTATGACCGGGATTATGAGTGAATTGAACGAGGCATTAACGGTCTAATAATGGAATTTATTAGCAAAGTTTCTCAAAAAGATCAGAGAAGTTATAAATATCTACCTTCGAATTGGATTGAAGTAAAACTGAAAGAAATTTCGAATAGCATTCAATACGGGTATACTGCATCTTCTACCAATGATCCAATAGGACCTCGATTTTTAAGAATTACTGATATTCAAGACAATAAAGTCATCTGGGATAAGGTCCCTTTTTGCATTATTGAGGAAGATAAAAAGACAAAATATCAACTTAAAGTCGGGGATTTAGTTTTTGCTCGAACAGGGGCAACAGTAGGTAAAAGTTATCTTCTGAAAGGTCATGTTCCAGAGAGTGTTTTTGCCTCATATTTAATTAAAGTTGAACTCAATAATAGAATTTCTAACGAATTTGTTTATTATTTTTTCCAGAGTTTAGAATATTGGAAACAGATAACTGAAGGGCAGGTAGGAATTGGTCAACCTAATGTAAATGGCACAAAATTATCTAATTTATTAGTACCACTGCCCCCACTTCCCGAACAACGTGCCATCGTCAATAAAATCGAGCAACTCTTCAGCGAACTGGACAACGGCATCGCCAATCTCAAACTGGCACAGGAGCAGCTGAAGGTTTATCGGCAGGCGGTGCTGAAGCAGGCGTTTACCGGGGAACTTACGAGGAAATGGCGGGAACAACAGACTGATTTGCCGGATACAGAGGAGTTGCTAGAGGAGATTCGGAGGGAGAGAGAAGAAAATACCAAAAAACCTAATAAGAAACAAATTACTATAAAGCCCCTAACAAATGAAGAGCAGAAAGTGCAATCTGAATTGCCCCGAGAGTGGAAATTAGTGAGAATTGACCAAATTTTACAACCTAATCGGTATTGTGCTTATGGTGTTTTACAACCTGGAAACGATGTTCCGGATGGCACAATGTTGGTTCGTGTTGGAGATATTTACAATGGAAGAGTAAATACTCAAGGAATTAAACGTATCTCTCAAAATATTGCCCAAAAATACAAAAGAACATTCCTTGAAGGTGGAGAATTACTAATATCATTAGTAGGAGCAATTGGAAGAACTGCAATTGCCCCGAAAGAAGTAATTGGCGCAAATGTAGCTAGAGCAGTAGGCGTAATTCCTCTATCTAAAAAACTCAATCCATATTACATTGAATACTTTTTTCAACGGAACGAAAAAGTACAAGAATTAACTTCACTAGCACATGAAGTCGCTCGGAAAACTCTAAATTTAGAAGATGTCAAAAATGCATCGGTAATTATTTGTTCTCTCTCCGAACAACAAGCCATCGTAACCGAGATCGAAACTCGCCTGTCGGTCTGTGACAAATTGAATGAGGATATCACCTATTCTCTCGAAAAAGCCGAAGCACTTCGACAATCTAT